>SLKH01000030.1 GCA_007134665.1 Balneolaceae bacterium | reverse complement strand
GGAGGCGGGGAATGCAAATCTGAATACCCGAATTTCAAGCCGGGGATTAATGAAAGAGGAAGTTCGAATTCATTAGGATAGACTCTCAGATCAGTGAAAGATGCAAACGTCAACCCAACCGGGTAGAAGTCTACATTGTAGCTTTTCAGGCTTGTATGATCCTCTTCATTTTTTTCAATTTGTGATGAAAGGTAGCAAACACCATCACATTGAATTTCCGGCTGATCCCGGTTCACACAAAAAAGTTCAATGATACTCTCCTTATACAGATGATATTCGATCACAGGAATGATCGGCTGGATTGCGCCAATCATAAAAGAAATAAATAGTATGATCGAATAGGTTTTTTTCATCCGAATAATGTATGTAGGCTACACTATAAAGATAACTATTTAAGAGTGCTTTGTCCAAAATATTTATGCAATTATTTGCGCTTCATACAAGGTATCTTAACCTGGAATATTGTTCATCAATCTCCGATTTTCTTGCATCTTAATCAGATTTACTCAATACTGTTTTGATTCAATGCGATTTTAATAATAAGTATCTTTTATTTGATCGAATAGATTTTGCAATACCTTACATAAACCGAAAACAGACATGTATCAGGAAATTCAGGTAACGGTTCATAAAAAATCGGGGCAGAGGAAACTATTTAACGCACTGCTTGCATTGGCAACCGGAGCTCTTGCATTGATCTGGCCCAATTTCCTGTATTATATCGTCGGGGGATACCTGGTTGCACTGAGTCTTATCCTGTTATATTTCAAGGTCAGTAATTTCCTTACTGCACTGTCTCTGCTTACAGCAGTCCTGATTTTTTTACTTCCCGAACTGATACCTTATACATTTGCCTTCTTTCTCGGGGTATTCGGCCTCACCTTCCTGATGATGCAGCTAACTCTTCTGGGTTTTATCATTTTATTATTTGCCCTGCTCATCGTGATGAATCCCGGCTCGGTAGCCTACCTGATCGGAGCCTTCTTACTGATGTACGGATTTATTCATCTGGTAAACCTGATACAGGAAAGCAGAGGACGAAGATCGGGGCTATAAATCATCTAATAATTCCTTTGCTTCTCCCAGTAAATCGGGGTCATCCATTTCGGATGGTTCCAAATTAATCGTCAGTTCCAATATATCCCCGGCTTCATCGTATCGCCCCACTGTTATATAAAACCGGGCAAGATCAACATGGAACAGGATATTATCAGGATCCAGTTCAATTGCTTTTTTCAGGTTATTTTCTGCTTCATCATTACTTGCTCCTTCAGGAGCTCCTCCAAATAAAAGGTTAGCTGCCCACCGTTCAGCCCTGGTCAGATTAGCTGCCCTTGAATGCCAAATTCCCAGCAGATGCCATGCACCTGCATGGCCCGGATTAAGTTCAAGTGCACGTTCTACAGATTCTTTGATCTCTTCTGATGCCCTTATTCGTTCACGCGGAGTTGAGATGTCTGACAATCGCCCAACAGCAACTGCATATACATAGTGCGATTCGGATTCATCCGGATAATATTCAACTGCAGTTTCAGCTAATTCTTTTGCATCTCTGTAATACGATTCCATTTCATTCTGATCTTCAAGCCGGTGTCCCTCCTTCGAATAAAGCAAACTGAGGTTCCACAACGCCTCGAAGTTCAGAGTATCGTATTCAATTACCTGCTCATACAATTCCCGGGCTGCTGGTTCATCAGCAGACTGTTTTAATTCCTCAGCACGCTCCAGCAAGCCGGGTACATCTGATTCAGATATATTCTGAGCCTGAAGTGCAGGTATAAAAAGCTGCACTATCAATAATGCTGCAATTAAAACTATTGCAGCAGAACTACTCCAATTCTTATGCATAGCCCCGAATTTAATGAGCTTCGATTCAACTTCGCAGAACTTTTCAGTACATCTTATAATGAAATAGTTTTCTGAATAATCAAAATTTCAACGCAATGGATTGAGTTAAACACGTTTTTCTTATTTGGTTCCTATCTATTAAAATCACTATCGAGTGAAAAATACTGTCATTTAGTACTTCTCATTTTCTTTTCAGCATAGGTCGCCATTGGTTTTACTTCTGAATCCGGGTTTGTTTTCCAGTGAATTATAAATTCCACTAAACCTGCAGCTGCCGGCAAGAACGATATCCACAATAGCGCCTGGAAATGCCATCCGGGCAACCACGTAGCAGGAATAAGACCGCTTGAAAAAAACAACATAATCAGTAGCAGCAAAATCGCAAATACAAAAAACTTCAAACCATTCCTGTTCATACTTCGGTGAAGTGAATGCCAGGCACCCAGGTAAGTCATACTAACAAATCCGAGTAATATAACATGCAGATAGAGTACCCTCAGTCCGTGCTCACCGATCCAGAGTAAAAACGGGAATACACCCCCTCCAAACAGCATCAAAACATGGGCAATTAACAGATTTACCGTAACCAGCCACCACCAGATCAGCCGGATCCTTCTTAGTTTCATCAGCAAAAACAAGTTGGCTGACAAACCTGCCACAACCAAAATAGCGCCAAAACTGGCAACGATTAAGAGCTGATTTGTTAAAAGCTCTACCGGTAAGCCGAACGGGAATGTCAGGGGCACACCTAAAACAATGGGAGCTATCAACCATGATTCTGGTATGGCCGATCTGTTAATTTCAAGAATATGATAGATGATCCCAATTGCCGAGATAACGCACCAGCCTCCGGTAAAGACTGCAAGAAAGAAATGGGTCATTGCTGAAGACAGCAGAGGATTATCGATATTTCCAAACTGAAATACGGCAACTCCCCACGCACCCAGGGAACTGACAAATAGCATCATCAGTGATGAGTCATAAAAAAGCCTGGGCAGCCCCGCTTTGCTATTTGGACGATACTTCAGATATACGCTAATAAACCAATACCAGGCGATCATAATCAGCCCGGAAAGTATCACAGAAAAAGGCAGTTCAGCTCCTCCAATTGGAACTGAGCGGTATCCATAGAAAAGGAAAAATGGGTATGAAGCAAACCCTATGATTAATACGGTATAAATGGTTCTTTTAAATTCAGAAGCGGCTGCCGGTACAGATCTGCATATGTAAGCCGCGATAAAAAACATAGGCACCGGTGTAACCCAGTTGAAGAACATCAGGTGAGAGTGGGCATGACGGATATTATTCAATGAAAGTTCAACCGGGAGCGAATAAAACATTCCAAATCGGTATAAAACTCCTGTAAACCCTGCAAGAATGAAAAAAGCAAGGCTCCAGAGCCAGACAGATCTGAATGTTTTTTTGATTTTCATATTCAAATTCCGATGTTCACCGGCAATTCAGGCCAAATATGATAATGTGGCTTCATTCTCACTAATGTCATAACCATTAAGTTCGTTTAGTTCCAATCATACTGTCATTAACAGGTCATCCCCCTTCACCCACTTCAAAAAGGGGATCTCTTTATCATGACCGAAATTTCTATATAGTCATTTTCACTATGCTTATAAACTGATTATGACACTTTTAGATGATATTATCTGACGAGTGAAACAGCATAATATAAGATCAGCAATCCGAATATCAGGTTTATCCGTCCGACCCAACTTGATGCTTTGCGAAGCCGTTTTGTTCTCTGGCTTTCAGGTTCTGAATCCATCAGTGCGGCAGCTTTTGGGCCGAGCCAAAAATCATGTACCCCACTCAGGATCAGTACAAACGCGAACAGATGAAGCTTACCCATTAATGCACGGCCATAACCGGAACCCCAGAAATAGGATGAAGTCAATTCAGAAAAAGAATATCCCATTCCCAGCAATGCAGTAATTCCGGTCACAATCATCAACAAAAAGATGACCCAGCTTATTCTGCTGAAAATTGTACCGGCTTTTTTGAATAACTCACCGCGCCTGTTTTCAAACATTTTATCACGACTTACCGGAACCAGAACTGCAGCAGTGAAAAGCATACCTCCAATCCAGAACATCGCCATCAAAATGTGAACATAAACTGACCAAAAGTACATGGATAACTGATTTAAAGTGAAAGTTTAAAAATGAGTTATTTTCTTTTGTCTCCATCCGGGTAACTGACTACTGGCGTAATAATAAAAACCGATAACCACCCCAAACAGAATCATTGCAAGTGCCTGATGGATGACCGCAAGGGATACCGGTACATGCTGGAGCAATGTAATCACTCCGGTTAGATACTGAACCAATACCATACCCAATAAAGCAACACTCCACCACTTTGCAGATTTATCTGCATTTGAAAACATTGTTTTTGCCCAGATATAAATAACCATAACAATTAACAGTGTTCCCAATACACGGTGAATCCATTGAACTGCAGCAGGATTTTCAAATAAATTCTGGATGAACGGTTCCAGCATCCAGGCCTCAGGAGGTACCCAGAACTGATTCATTTTCGGAAACGTATTATAAACATGGCCGGCATTCAATCCCGCTGTAAAGGCACCCCAGGCTACCTGGAGGACCAACACAACCATGAGCCCTATCAGCCACCAGCGCAAATTAAATCCGGGGCCATTCCCTGCAGGATACTGATACCGATAACGTTTCAGATCCAGTGCAAACCAGACACAACATCCAAAAATTGCAAATGCAATTAACAGGTGAGCAGCCAGCCTGTACGGGCTCACATAAGGTACATCAACCAGGCCGCTCATCACCATATACCAGCCCATAATTCCCTGGACAAGGCCAAGTCCGAGTAACAGTAAAGCCCTTCTCAATTGTTGGGGAGAAAACTTTTTCCGGATTACAAACCATCCGAATGGAATAATAAAGACCAGTCCGATCAGCCGGCCAGCCATTCTGTGCAAATATTCCCAAAAAAAGATCAATTTAAACTCAGCCAGGCTCATCCCCCGATTATGGTGCTGGTACTCGGGAAACTCCCGGTATTTGTCAAATGTTTCCATCCAGTCAGTTTCGGTAAGAGGTGGTATCACACCCATAACCGGGTTCCACTCTACCATAGACAATCCTGACTGCGTCAAACGGGTAATTCCGCCGATTACAAGAATGATAAATACCAAAACGGCACCACTCCAATACCAGATCCGAATGTGTTTTCTGTCGGTTGGGGTCATGAGAATAGTCGTATGGCCTGAATCATAAGGTTAATTACTGTTCAATTTCCGGGTCAGTATAGATGTCAGAATTATTGGTGACTTACAGATCGTTTCATTCAGATAAAATAAGAATTATACCGTCTTTGAATATCTTTTTTCCCTCCCGGGTTCTTTTAAGTATGCATCAAAAGTCATAGCAATATTACGTAAAAACAGCCGTCCCAATTCTGTAATAATTATTCCATTTTCCATTCTAATCAGCAGTCCATCATCTTCCATCACATCAAGATTTTCAAGTTCTTCCCTGAAATAGCTTTCAAAATCAATCCCGTATTTATCTGAGAATTCAATAAAATCCAGGTTACTTGTACACATTATTTGCATGATCAGCGCTTTCCGGATTTTATCGTCCCGTGTCAGTTTCAATTCTTTGATTACAGGTAATTTATTTTCATCAATCATCCGGTAATATTCACCCAGGTCTTTTGTATTCTGGTAGTAGCTCTCTTCAAGCTGCGAAATTCCCGACATTCCAAAAGCAATCATATCTGTTTCTGCATGAGTACTGTAACCCTGGAAATTACGCTGCAATGTTCCCTGGTCCAGTGCACGGCTAAGGCTGTCATCTTCCCTGGCAAAATGATCCATCCCGATAAAACGCATTCCAAGTCGCGGTAATGACTCAATAGCATACTGGATCATTCCCAGCTTTTCTTCTGTTGATGGAAATTCCGTTTCATCCAACAGTTTTTGGGATGGCATCAGGTG
>SLKH01000158.1 GCA_007134665.1 Balneolaceae bacterium | reverse complement strand
GTTTTCCCTTCGGCTACAAGCAGATATCGTTTATAAAATGTTCTTTCCCTGATCTGTTCAGACAGCCGGGATGCTGCTTTTGAAGTTTTTGCAAGAGCCATTACTCCACCGACCGGACGATCAAGCCGGTGAACAAGGCCAAGATAGACTTTGCCGGGTTTCTGATGTTTTTTCTTCAGGTATAACTTACAAAGAGTCAGAAGGTCGGTGTCACCGGTATGGTCAGCCTGTGACAGGAGGTTTACAGGTTTGCAGACAATCAAAAGATGATTGTCTTCAAAAAGAATTGGAATCTCCGGATTGGTGCCGGTTGTGTGAAGCATAAAACTCTGTTGTCAAATTGATTACGGGAAATAATTTTTATTGTGAACCGGACTTCTAAAAATATAAAGTAGAATATATAATCTTATTTTAAAGTATTAATTTACCAGGCATGGAAACTTTGCTTCAGCAAAAAGTGGATCATCTGCCGCAATCGCCTGGTGTATATCAGTTTAAAGACAAGAATAATCAGGTACTTTATGTGGGTAAGGCTAAAAGGCTCAGAAACAGGGTCCGGTCTTATTTCAGGAAATCAGGTGATTATGATGGCCGCATACGTGTAATGATTTCAAAAATTGAGGATGTTGAGGTCATCGTAACCGACTCCGAGGCAGAGGCCCTGATTCTTGAAAACAACCTGATAAAAAAACATCATCCCCGTTACAATATCATGTACAGGGATGATAAATCGTATCCCTATATCTGCCTGACTCTTGATGAAAGGCCGAGGGTTTACCCCACAAGAACGGTTGAGCGGGATGGCAGTAAATATTTTGGGCCTTACGATCATGTTGGCCATATGCGTCGAATGCTGGAAACTATTCGTAAAACATTCGGACTCTGTACCTGTGCCGTAACACCAAAAATGGTAGACAGATCAAAGGGAGTGCCGAGATGGCATTCCTGTTTCGAAGATTATCTTCAGAATTGTTCGGGTGACTGGGACATCGAAGTGTACCAGGCAGCGATGGAGAATGTGGAGCGTATGCTAAATGGAAAGACGGAAGAGCTGGTCAGCCGGTTGAAAGATGAAATGCAAATTGCTTCGGATGCACTTGAATTTGAGCAGGCTGCCCGTATTCGGGACTCCATTGAATCGGTGTTAAAATACAACCGAAAAATGAAGATGGTAGCCGATAAAAAGGTAAACCGTGATCTTTTTGCTCTCGCTGTTGATGAAGATATTAAGGAAGCGTGCGGAGTTTTGTTCAAGATCAGGGAAGGAAAGCTCATTGGAAAATTTCACCGTTTTTTAAAGAATATCGAAGATTCAACTAAAGGTGAAATGCTCCAGTCATTTATGGAAGACTATTACACCGGTCAATTTGCCGGCGCTATTCCAGACGAAGTTTATGTGAGTCATGAACTCCCGGACCCGGACCCCCTGGTTGAATACCTCTGGCAGCAGCTTGGCCGAAAAGTCCCACTTCATGAACCGAAAATAGGAGAGAAAAAACAGTTTATTAATATGGCACTTTCTAATGCACGGTTAATATTGGGGGAGAGGAAGCTTGAAAAAGAACAGGCCAAACGTGAACGAATTCCGCAAGCGGTAAAGGACCTGAAAGAATTCCTTCATTTACAGCGATTGCCCCGGCGCATTGAATGCTTTGATATTTCAAATATTCAGGGGAGTGACCAGGTTGGATCGATGGTGACTTTTGTGGATGCCAAACCGAAAAAAAGTGAGTATAAAAAGTTTCATATCAAGACCGTAAAAGGGGCTGATGATTATGCATCCATGCAGGAAGTGGTTGAAAGGCGATGCAGGCATGTGATGCGTGAAGGATTGCAGGGGCCTGATCTTATTGTGATTGATGGCGGGAAAGGCCAGTTAAATGCAGTACTGAATGTACTGGAAGAGATTAATTACAAAAAGCATAGTGAAATAATTGGCCTGGCTAAACGGCTTGAGGAAGTATTTTTACCCGGAAAACAAAACCCGGTTATGATTCCAAAGACATCACCGGCTCTGAAGTTACTTCAAAGAGTCAGAGACGAAGCACACAGGTTTGCGATAACATTTCACAAAAAAAAGAGATCCGGGCGAACCATTCAGACTGAACTGACAAAAATAAACGGAGTGGGAGACAAGACTGCATCTGTTCTGTTAAAAGAGTTCGGGTCTGTAAAAAAAATTGCATCGGCTGAACTCAGTGAGCTTCAAAAAGTATCGGGCCCGAAAACCGGGCAATTGATTTTTAACTATTTCAGGGATAGTGAAAAGGAATCGTAAATACCATAATGATTGGGATGAAATTCACTCATCTGTAAAAGAACCTTCTTCTGAATCGCATAAAAAAAGCGGAATCTAAGTCATATAAATCGATTTTAGTGTATCACATTTATATGTGATTGCAACCGGAGAAACAAAGAGGTAACTTTATAGTAGATAATCAAAAGAACCATGCTGATTGTCGTTTTGAGTGGTCATTTATTCATAAGTGGTTATCTCAATTTGGCAGGAAATATTAATATGGCACGATTCTTTCTTGATTACTAAATAAAAGCAGTTATTTCGGTTAAAAAGTGAATGTATAAGGCTTTTTAGGTGTTTTATTAATACAGAAATTACTGTTTTTGATAAAAACTATTAACTTGATCGCCATGAAACTAACAAAAGCAGAACATATACCCGGAAAGTATGAGAATATGAAGGACCGTGAACTGGTACGATTGTACCGGAAGAATGGTGATGAAAATGCATTTCGGGAATTAATGAACAGACATCAGGCGAAGGTGTATTCCTACATCTACAGCATGGTGAATAACGGAGAGATCGCGAACGACATTTTCCAGGAGACGTTTACAAAGGTTATTACCAAAATGGATGATACCTATAACGAACAGGGAAAATGGATTGCATGGGTGATGCGTATTGCACATAATGCAACTATTGACCACATTAGAAAACAAAAACGATTTGTTGACGTTAGCAATCAGTACGACAGTGAATCGAAGACCGATTATTATGATCGGCTTCCGGATGAAGATATGGTTGATCAGCAGGAACAATTGGAACTCAGTGAGTCCAAATCCAGCCTGATGAAGCATATTTCGGAGTTACCGGAAGAACAACGAACGGTGGTTATGTTGAGACATTATTATGAAATGCCATTTAAGGAAATTGCAGAACTAACGGATGTTTCCATCAACACCGCACTCGGGCGCATGAGATACGCGTTGATTAATTTAAGGAAGATGTTTGACCAGGAACAAAAAAGTGAGTCTAACAAGGTATGACATTTGATGAAAATGCCTGCATTCGCTATCTGATGAAGGAGATGGATCCTTCTGAGGAGCTATTGTTTGAAAAAAAAATGATGGAAGATGAAAATCTTCTGATTGAGGTCGAAAGCCTGAGGAAGGTTAATCAGCGATTGTCAGACCTTCCGGAAATGGCCCCCCCAAAAGAGGTGAGGCAGAATATTATATCAAAAGCTTCAGATTACCATCTGAAAAAAAAATCTAAACAACGAATTTTCTATTTTTCAGCAGCAGCAACGATTTTGGTGGTTTTTGTAGCTGGTGCTTTTTGGATAATTGAGGAAAATAATTCTGCCACTGGTGAATCACATTCCAGCCAGGCAGTTCTTGGATCTACATCAGCCCCTGCATTTGAGCTGAAACTTGAGAGCTCTTCAAATGGCCTCACGCCGTGGGTGGATAATAATGATGAACTTCATTTTGAAGACCGGTTCAACGCAGACCGTGCTGCTGCATTCGACTCTATAATGAACAACAGTTTCCAACGGTTGCAACCTATTCAGGACGCAGAGAGACGAAATGACAGGGCAAGAGGCCTGCATCTCACCGGAAGTTCAAACTGATCGTCGATCAGAATATGTATGAAGCATGTATGCAGTGTGGAATACAATGACATGCCGTTGTATGTTATTATTTCTTTAATTTATTGTGATACATAGAGTTATATAGTCCATTCAGTAGAAATATTATGTGTATAACTTCTTTTGATTGCAAACAGGCATCGGATTATATTGAAAGAAACCAAACAGTAGCTATACAGACATATCCTGAATGGGAAAAGTAATATCCATTGCAAATCAGAAAGGCGGCGTAGGTAAAACAACCACATCAATAAATCTTGCTGCAAGTCTTGCAGCGATCGAACACCCCACATTAATTATAGATGTAGACCCTCAGAGTAATACAACCAGTGGTTTGGGAATTGAACCGAAAACCGTTTCAAATTCAATATATGAAGTTATGATCGGTGGAGTTCAGGCTGAGGACGCCATCCGTGAAACAGAACTGCCTTATCTTGACCTGATTCCTTCACATATAAACCTTGTTGGTGCAGAAATTGAGATGGTTGACCGGAATCAGCGGGAACGTATTCTTTCAAATGCAATATCTACAATTCGAGAGAAATACGATTTTATCATTATAGATTGCCCTCCCTCTCTTGGATTGCTGACTATTAATGCACTGACTGCATCCAATGCCGTATTGATTCCGGTACAATGCGAATATTTTGCGCTTGAGGGACTTGGACAACTGTTGAATACCATTAAGATTGTTCGACAACATCTCAATCGGGATCTTGAGATTGAAGGAGTTTTATTAACGATGTACGATACACGAACAAGGTTGTCGAATCAGGTTGCTGATGAAGTGAAGCGATATTTTGAAGATAAGGTATTTAAATCGGTCATTTCGCGGAATGTCCGGCTTGCAGAAGCACCCAGTTTTGGCAAGCCTGCACTGTTATATGATGCTACAAGCGTAGGTGCCAAGAATTACCTGTCGCTTGCCAGGGAAATTATCAGGCGAAACAAAAAAATGTTTAAAGACAGCACCGTATTAAGCAATTGAAATCTTTGAGGCTGAATGAGTAAGAAAGTACTTGGAAGAGGGCTCGGTGCCTTTTTCCCTGAATATGAGGATGAAAGTAAACCTGCTTCTGAAAATAAATCAGAAAACAGGAAAACTGCGAATCCTGTAGATCCGGCTTTAAAGGCAAATGTTGTTCTCGATATACCAGTTGCGCATATCAGGGCGAATCCAAGCCAGCCGAGAAAGGAGTTCAGGGATGAAAGTCTGGATGAACTTGCTGATTCAATAAAAAAACACGGCCTGATACAACCGATTACGGTAAGATACCTGGGAGAGAAGCGTTTTGAACTGATCAGCGGTGAACGAAGGTTAAGGGCAAGTAAACTGGCCGGCCTTGAGTCCATACCGGGATTTATCCGGGAAGCAGATGATGAAGAGATTTTGACACTCGCAATCATCGAGAATATCCAGCGGGAAGATCTCACACCACTCGAAGTTGCACTTGGATACCAGCGGATGATGGATGAATTGGGTTTAACTCAAATGGAAGTCGCGGAAAAAGTTGGGAAAAACCGAACAACGGTTACTAATATGGTCCGGCTTCTGAATCTGCCCGATTTTATCCAGGCTGCGTTGAGAGATGAAAAAATTTCAACAGGGCATGCACGCGCACTGATCAACCTGAAAGCTGAATCCGAACAAAAAAAATTACTTTCAAAAATTATCAATCAGTCGCTCTCCGTCAGAGAAGTTGAGGAGCATGTAAGAAAACTTGAGAAGAAGAACGAACAGAAAAGGAAAAAGAAGAGTTCAGCCAATAAGGAGAATCCGTTCCTGAATGAAATTTCCGAGCGACTGAAACGTACATTAAGTACCAAAGTTGATGTAAAGGAAAAAAATAAAGGCGGTGAAATTCGCATTTCCTATTATTCAGATGATGATCTGGAAAGAATACTCCAATTGTTTGAGAAGATTGACTAAATTTTTTCTCTTCTCACTCTT
>SLKH01000058.1 GCA_007134665.1 Balneolaceae bacterium | reverse complement strand
TGTACCACTTTCTGCAAGCCTTGAGTGCATCAGGATCTGATTCCAGAAACTCAGAAAGGGCAGTACCCACACCAAACCATCCCGGAACATTGTAACGAACCTGAGTCCAGGCAAATACCCACGGAATTGCTCGAAGATTGTCAAACTGTAATGATTTGGATCCTCCGCGTGAAACTGGCCTGGATGCAATCGGCAGATTCCCGATATGTTCAACCGGCGTGATTGTTCGATACCAGTCCCAAAAATCCGGATGGTCAATGAAATCGCGATAGACTTTCATAGACCGGTTAGATAAATCATCCATTATTTCTGTAAAGTGATCATTCAAATCAATCTCAGAACTGTCATCTTCACCAGCGGCAGTTACTCTCGCAACTGCAGTTACAACCTGCTCGAGATGTCTGCGGGTAATGTCGGGAAGTGAGTACCGGAATGATATGATTTCACCCTGTTCTGTAAAACGAATTCTGCCATTATTACTGATGGGCGGTAATCCGAGGATTGCCTTGTTGGAGCGGCCACCTCCTCTTCCTACAGTTCCGCCACGTCCATGAAACAGGCGGAAATCGATTTTATTTTTACGAAGAACAGCTCCAAGTTCTTCCTGAGCTTTATGGAGTGCCCAATTTGCCATCAGGTATCCGCCATCCTTGTTACTATCGGAATAGCCAAGCATAATCTCCTGGAACCGGTTGCGTGATTCAAGGTGTTCACTATAGAGTTTGTTCTCGAAAATGACCTGCATGATTTCGGCACTCTTTTCAAGATCTTCGATCGTCTCAAAGAGCGGGACGACGTCAATATTACTGTTAACGCTGCCATCAGTATAATTCCAGAGCCCCACCTCTTTACTCAGGAGCAGTACTTCAAGCAGATCACTTACACCGTGTGTCATACTTATGATGTAATCACCAAATGCATTTTCATCCAGTTCAATTATTTCAGTAAGAAGTTGAAATACACTCAGGATCCTGTCTGTATTGGGAGATACTTTCGATTGAATCGGCAGCAATGGACGCGGATTATTCAGTTCTTTTACAAGCAGTTCTACTTTTTCTTCTTCGGATAGTTTCACATAGGTATTTGTGACACCAGCCAGTTTGAGAAGTTCTTCGACTGCTTTAGCGTGTAACTCACTGTGCTGACGGATGTCCAGGGCAGCTAAATGAAACCCGAATGTTCGGGCACGTATCAGCAGGTCGTGGAAACGTCCGTATGCAGCTACTTCGTGGAGGTTACATTCTTTCAGTGCATCTTTAATAATCTCCAGATCCTCAATAAAGTCAGCAGACCGGTACGATTTTGCATTCTCAATCAGGTGCCGTGGTTCTTCCCGCAAATCTGCAATCAGTTTTCGAAGCCTGTGCATCATATGGGTAATTTTTCTGCGGAAGGGCTCATTTTTGTAACGCCTTCTGAATCGATCCGAAACCGGTACTTCCTTCTCATCCTTTTTCAGGGATTTATCAAGCTTTTCAGGTATTTCAACCAGGTTTCTGGAAACACTCAGGTAACGGCGTAAATCATCCAGTTCCTTCAGGTAAAGTTCAAGAACCATCTTGCGCTGTTCCAGAAGGGTATTCCAGGTAATTTCACTGGTTACATTCGGGTTTCCATCCCTGTCACTGCCAATCCAGGATCGATATTGGAGTATAATTGGTATGTCAGGTGTTTTATCGTAATAGGTGTCAAAAGCTCTCCTGATGTCATTATAGAGCCTGGGAACTGTTTGCCAGATTGAGTTTGTAAAATAAAAAAGGCCGTTCTCAACTTCATCCTCTACAGTCAGGCGCTCGGAGCGGACTTCATCCGTAGAGATCAGAAGCACAAGTTCATTGAAGACCCTGTGAAGGAGTGAATCCCGTTCGTCTGGTGTGAAATTTCCGGTATCAAGTTCACTGATGATACCAGCAATCTGATCCTGTTTGTTTAAAATACTTCTTCGTCTTGCTTCAGTAGGGTGGGCGGTAATAGTCGGCTGGATATCCAGTTTTTTAAATAGGTTAACTGTTTTCTGATAACTGTATCCCTCCTCTTTAAATTGGCGTACAGCATCACTGATACTTTCGGTCCTTGGATTATCAGGACTGCTGGTTCGGGATCTCTCCCTGTTAATCCGGATAATTTCATGTTGTTCCAGAGAGTTGACGAGATGAAAGAAAATTGTGTAAGCCCGCAGTAGAGCTACGATTTCATCATTTGAGAGGCTCTTAACTTTCTTTTGTAACTCTTCTACCGGTTTGGAATATTCCTTTTTCTTCAGAACATCGGCAGTGATAACAGGCAGTTCAGCAGCAAGTGTGTAAAGGGATTTTTGATTTCTTCTGAGAATCAGTTGTTCCATGATTTCAGTAAGCTCATAAATACGATTGGTTAGAGGTTTACTGATGTCCGATTGCTCTGCAAATTTCTTTATTGCTTCTTTCCAGGTCATATAATCTTTTTGATATTAAGAGTTACCAAATAATTCAGTCAGTAGATAGATATTTTCTGAATCAAAATCATGTAAGAAAAGTGAAAGCGCTTTCTTTTTTTGAATCCCTGTCAGTTCTGTTTAAACAAACATTTGTCAACCGGAGATGCTGCAAGAAAAACAAAGCAGGTTCAAAATCTGTATTCAGGATACCCGTTTGAATGCGGAAATTGGTAAATTATTAATAATCCAGTAATTAAAGATCAATTAAGTGTGAAAAAGCAGAGAGTTTGTTTTTTACCAATCATCAGGTTTTTCAATCCACTTCCAGCAATATGGAGTAATGTAAAGATGAGGTTTCCCAAGAAATTCTTTCTGGTGGATTTTACCCTTGATACGAATAAACTCCTTACGGTCTTTTTGTAGTTCTTCGTACTGTTCAGTAGTCAGATCGAGAAAAATTCTTTCATTGTCGCGGGTTACCACGGCAAGTTGTGGGAAAGGTTCACTGCCATACAGTTGCAGAAATCCTGTAATCGTTTGTTTGTCATTTTCAGAAGGTGAGAGGGCAGCCATCATTACGAATAGAATGAATAGTACTTTCATAAAACTGTTTACCTGAAGTGCTTATTGATTGGCAGGAATGCCGATAGAGACCAGATCTTCAAATCCACCGATATTGTAGACATTTTCAAACCCTGCTTCTTTCATGATTTCCATTGCCTGTCCGCTTCTGTTTCCGGTTCTGCAGTACAAATAATAGGTTTCACTTTTATTTAATTCCTGCATCTTCTCTTCAAATTCCCCTGATAAGAAATTATAGTTATAATCAGATCTCATCAGGTGCCCTTCCTCAAATTCTTCAGGTGTTCGTACATCAATAACTATACCCGGATGACTTTCAAACATGGTTATAAATTGGTCAGGACTGAGCTCGCCAGGTTCTGGTGAATCATAATTTAAACCAACCATAATAATTGTTATCAGGCTGATAAACGCGAAAAGAATGATCAGTTTTTTCATTTAAGATGTAAATCAGTTTAATACATATAATTTTTTACCACGAGGGCACGAAGTCACCAAGACGCATGAAGATTAATTAAGATCAATGCTGAACCCGGATTCAAAAATGGTGTGCCAGTGAATACTTTTTGATACAAACTTCACAGCTTTCATTATCATGGCTAACGTAAGAAATCTACAAAATTACATCCGAATAAATATATGAAATATTAATATGTAAATACAAGTATTGATATGTAATGTCGATTTTGTTATTATTCAGGAAACAACAGTTAAATAAATGAGAGTAGATAAATGAAAACATTATTATTAATTCCATTCATGTTATTGGCCGGTGAGGTATTTGCTGAAAATCAGGAGACGCAGAATGATTTATTTGTCGTTGTTACTTCGGATGATCCGGAGACGCAAATGATGGCGATGGTCCTCGCTACACAATCTTTAAACCAGGGTGTTCAAGTCAGGGTTTTATTATGCAGCGGAGGAGGATATTTGGCCACGGTAGGTCATGAAAGCAAAGTATTCCAGCCGGCAAATCGTTCACCAAATGAATTGTTGAGTGGATTGATAAATAATGGAGTAAAGGTGGAAGTCTGTGGAATTTTTCTGCCAAATAGAGACCTTACTGAAACTGACCTGATTGATGGTGTGACAGCGGCAAGTCCGCCGGAAGTTGCCGAATACATGAGGCAGGCAGGGGTTCGGTATTTTACATTTTGATGTATCGCTGGCGAATAAGTTGAAAGAAGCTGGTTTTACAAAAACAGGTTGATCCCTTCAAGACTGTCTGAAACGAATTAGTTTTTACAAAAAATAATTATAATTGCGTTCTGAGGCCTGTTTTTTAATAGTCATCTTGACAATAACCAAGTGATTGATTTCACTTTACGGGAATCGTTTTGGACAGTATTGACATCCCTTATGAAACAGTCTTTGAATATTTCTGCATTTTTAATAAATATTATAGAAATTGAATCTTTTGAGAGGGATTTGCCGTATGGCACCTTGTATCAGAGTCAATAATTCATCCAGAAATCAATTCAGGAAGTCATGAAAATGTCAATCAATTGCATTGCTGCCAGGGGGTTGCTGTTATTGCTACTTTTGGCCGGGATCCGGGTTTCAGAAGCACAAAATCTTGAGGCATTTGAAGAGAGAGTTACAGAGTTTACACTTGAAAATGGTTTGCATTTCATCATCATTGAGCGTGACATTGCACCTGTTGCAAGTTTTGTGACATTTGTAGACGTGGGAAGTGCGAATGAGCCGGTTAACAATACTGGGATTGCCCATATCTTTGAGCATATGGTATTTAAAGGTTCAAAGGATATCGGGACAACAAACTGGAAGGAAGAGAGCAAACATATTGAAGCCATGGACCGCGCCTACAGGGCCTGGGTCAGAGAAAAATATCAACCAGTTCCTTATGAGGAGAAAATGGCACAATATTGGGATGAGTTCGAGAAGCACAAGGAAGCTGCTGCAGAATATGTTGTCACAAATGAATTTAATGAAATTGTAAGCAGGGAGGGTGCAACCGGGTTAAATGCCTTTACGAGTGCGGATGCCACCGGCTATTTCTACAGCCTGCCTCAGAATAAAGCCGAACTGTGGTTCAGCCTTGAGTCCGACCGATTTAAGAACCCGGTTTTCAGGGAATTTTTTGAAGAAAAAGAGGTGATTATGGAGGAAAGGAGAATGCGCACCGATTCCAATCCGGTCGGCCGGCTGGTTGAGGAGTTCATTAGTGTAGCCTTTTCTGCACACCCGTACAGAAATCCGGTCATCGGCTGGCCTTCTGATATCACCACAACAACGATTGAAGATACCCGCCGGTTTTATGAAACATATTATTCACCAAGTTCCTTTACGATTGCGATTGCAGGAGATGTAGATCCCGTGCAGATGAAAGAGTTCGCAGAAATCTATTTTGGTGATATTCCCGCCGGGGAACCTGCTCCGGAAGTGAGAACTGTTGAACCGGAACAGCGGGGGGAACGACGGTTCGTGATTGAAGACGACAGCCAGCCATTTTTTATAGCCGGTTATCATACAGTTCATCAGATGCATGAAGACTGGCCGGCACTGCAGCTACTTGGTTCAATCATCTCGGAGGGCCGTACTTCACGCCTCTATCGGCGAATGGTACAGGACGAACAACTCGCCTTAAATGTACAGGCTTTCAATGGATTTCCGGGTACTAAATACCCGTCCATGTTTATTACCTTTGCCGTTCCGAATCAGGGGGTCGATCTCGACATGATCGAATCAACCATCGAGGAGGAGATTCAAAAGACGAAAGATGGTGATATTACGCAGGAAGAACTTGACCGGGCTGTAACCAATGCCAGGGCTGACCTGGTACGGAGTTTGAATAATAATATGGGACTCGCTTTGCAATTGGCCGAGACTCATGGCCAGCAGGGCGACTGGAGAAGAGTATTTACCTACCTCGATGAGCTTCAGAG
>SLKH01000056.1 GCA_007134665.1 Balneolaceae bacterium | reverse complement strand
CTCCAGCCAAGAAAAGGGTTTTGTTCCTCAAACTTTTTTCCCGGCAGTTTATCTCCACCAACATCGAGCAGCCGGATGACCACAGGATAAGAACCAGTTGATTTCAAAATCAGTTTATATAACTCGGTATGTCGCTCTATATCAAAATACCCTTGCCTGAGAAACAGGGTCTCTGTCCTCAGTAATCCGATACCCTTTGCCTGGTACTCATCAACCCTTATTAGCTCCTCCTCAAACTCAATATTGCCTCTCAGAAAAAAGGTCTCACCACATTCGGTCTGATTCGGCAGTTTTTTGATATCATTGGTCTGCAGCCTTCTGATTTCTTCATTTCTTTCCCGTTTGATGAAATCATTTAAAGTTCTGCTGTCGGGATTGATAATTATTTCACCGGCTGTAGCATCAACAGCTGCAATTGCATTTTTTCCAATCTGCGTCCTTTTCCACTCCACCCCAACCACACACGGTATCCCAAGAGACTGGGCAATAATTACTGAGTGTGATGTGGTTCCGCCATGCTGCATTACTATTGCAGCAATCTCGGATTCACTAAATTCAATCAACTCAGTAGGTGAAAGTTCTTCCGTAAACAGTACAGCTCCTTCAGTATCATTTTGTAATACATCAGATCCACTTGTCTGGTGAATGATCATATCCCTGAGCGATTGAATATCAATAACCCGGTCTTTAATCCAATCCTGGCCGCTTTGTTGAAGAAGTTGTATAAATTCATTGAAAGCACTATAAAGTGCGAATCCGGCACTTTTATTCTCTTTTCTAATAAGTTGATTAACTCTGGCAAGAAGCTCCGGATCTTTTACAATTTCAACTTGTGCTTCAAGTATTCCCACAATCTCCTGATTATCTTGTGTCGCCTGAAGCTCGATTAATTGATTTTTAACATGATCCAGCGCTTTTTCTGCTTTTACCAAATGTGATTCAACATCCTCCTCATGTATGGGCTCAGATGAGATATTCAGGTCTCTGTGGGAAATAACTTCGATCGGTCCTGTGGCTACCCCCGGTGAAGCCGGGGTTCCTTTTAAAACAATTGGTATAATATCGCCGGCATCTGCCATGATTTATTAATCTTCTATCCCAAATTCTGTCTTAAATAGATTGGAAATTGATTCAAGTGCTTTGTATTCATCTTCTCCATCAAGAATTAATTCCAGCTCAGCTCCCTCTTCTGCTGCAAGTGTCATCACTCCAAGTATACTTTTCCCATTCACTTTATATCCTTTCATCTCGATATAAAAATCTGCATCAAATTTTGATGCTGTTTTAACCAATACTGATGACGGGCGGGCGTGTAAACCTGCCTTATTTTTTACTCGTACCTTTTTCCTGACCATACCTGGATTAAAAGTTCAGTGTTATAACCGGGATATTCTACTAAGTTGATAACTGCTTTCAAAACTATTTTATCCCAAAATAGTCATTTGAACAATAATCCCGACAAGCATGTCGCGATAAACCAATATCCTGGGTGTTGTAAAGTGGATTCAGCACATTTATTTAACCCAAAAAAGGCCTAACGACTTTTTTGGGTTAAATATGCTTGCTCAACTAAAAGATAGTGATTATTCAGAGAAGAATTGCATTAATAACAGACATAAGAACACCCAGAAACAGGGCTGAGAAGAAACTGTGAACTTTGAAGCCTTCAACTATTTTTCCCACCAGCATAAGCATCCAGGCATTGATGACCAGAACAAATAGTCCAAGTGTAAGCACCGTTAACGGCAATGTCAGCAGGATGATCACAGGCTTTAAAATTACATTGACGATGGCAAGAATAATCGCAACACCAATTGCCGTCAGATAATTTTTAACTTCAATGCCATTAAGAAGATAAGCTCCGAAAAAAACTGCAAAGCTGTTAATGAGTAATGTATATATCATGATTTGTAAATAAATTAAATGGCTTGCATCTTCCCACTCCTACGTAATCCGATTTAAAAAGTTTTATGCCCGCTAAGAAAATATCCTGGACTTTTTCCTCATTTATATCACTCAGCCATCATGACCTGTACCAGCTTTTAAAGCTAAGACAGGATGTATTCATAATAGAACAAAACTGTATATATCCGGACATCGACAATTTGGATCAATTCTCCCATCACCTGCTCGGTTTTAACAATAAATTACTTGTTGCGTATCTTCGCTTAGTTCCGCCCGGGAAAAAATTTAATAAACCATCTGTCGGCAGGGTCATAATCGCAAAAAATGAGCGAAAAAAAGGGCTTGGCGATGAATTAGTCAGAATGGGCCTGCAAAAAGCGAAAGAATTATACGGGAACCAAGACATCAATGTGGAAGCGCAGGCACATTTACAAGAATTTTACTACCGAATTGGATTTCGAAAAATTTCAGACAGTTATGATGTTGACGGTATCCTGCATATCAAGATGGTACTCAATCATTCCTGAGTTTTAATTGATCAGCAGATCGTCTGATTACGTGATAAGCATCATCTGACATCCGTTTTAGTTGATCAACCTGGCGGTGTATTATTGTTTCATCCGCTTCAAATCCCTCTTCTTTGCACTCTTCAAGTTCAAGGGTAATTTTGTGAGCTTCCGGCATCTCCATATACATATATGTCGGTTTAAGTGTATGTGCAATCACACCAACATCGTGCCAGTTTTTCTCTTCAAGGGCCGTATACATTTTCTTCAGGTGAACCGGTGTATGTTCGAGGAACAGTTCGATTAACTCAAGCATGATCTCTATATCATTATTAGTCATATCGCGAAGGGTTTCAAAATCGATTAGTTCAGCAGAAGCTTCTCCTGATTCCTGCTCACTGAATTCTGCTGTTTCAGTCGGATTCCCGGATTCCACCAGATATTCAGAGATCCTCTCCTTCAATTCCCCAACCGTAAATGGTTTTGATATATGATCATTCATTCCTGCTTTCCGAATAGCTTCTACATCCGATGACATTACAGAAGCAGTAACTGCGATAATAGGGACAGCCGCTTGTTTTGTATTGAATTCTGATCTTATTCTACGGGTTGCTTCCAGTCCATTCAAACCAGGCATGTGAACATCCATTAAGATGAGGTCTGTGTCCGGATTCTCCTGAAATAACTTAATTACTTCATATCCGTCAGATGCTTTTAATACTTGAAAGCCTGTTTTCTCAAGCATTCCGACCAATAATTTTTGATTAATCGGATGATCATCTGCAACCAGAATTTTCCTGCCGGCTGTAATATTTTCCCTGTCACCTTCTCTATCCGATTCATACGGGTTTATTTCACTATCTGATTCGGTTATTACTCCGAATGGAATGGTAAAGGAAATGATTGTGCCATGCCCTGATTTATCGGTCACACTGATTTTACCATCCATCAAATCAATCAGTTTCTTCACGATTGCCAGTCCCAATCCTGTACCTCCATGTTTGGTCATTGTGTTCCTGGAAGCCTTTGAAAAGCTTTTAAAGAGTGAGTTTCTGATATCTTCCGGTATACCTTCGCCTGTATCGTCAATCACCGTATTAATAATTATTTGCTCATCATCTCTTTCTTCTTCATAAAGTGAAACTGAAATTTCACCTTCTTCCGTAAATGTAAATGCATTGGCTAATATCTGCATGACTACCTGAAGATAACGCTCCTCATCGCCCAACACTTTTTCAGGAATATTCTTATCAATATTTACATGATATTCAATATTTTGCTCTGCAGCTTTTCTGGTAAATGTATTACAAAGCTGGTTCACCATTTTATCGATATGAAATGGTTTATGAACAATTTTTATTTTGTCAAAATCCAGTTCTGAAAAATGAAGAAGATCATTCAAAATTTTGGTCAGGTTTTTTGCTGAGATCTCTATGGATTCCAGGTAGTTTTGTTGTTCTTCATCAACATCAGTTTGTAATAATAGCTGGGCAAGCCCAAGTATTCCGGTTAAAGGGGTCCGGATTTCGTGACTCATACTTGCAAGAAATTTTTCTTTCTCTTTTTTTGCTTCTTCTGTTTTGACCAGGGCTTTTCGAAGTGAAGCAGCTTTTTTATTCAATTCTGTGATATCACGGATGATCGCAATACTTCCTGTAAACTCTTCTTCTTTCCACAGGCTGACTGATGTAATTCTCACTTCAACCGGTTTCCCCGATTTACTTTTCAGATGAATCTCATAGATTGACTTTTCTTTCGTTTTCCGTATTTCAAGTGCATGATCAACATGAGAATGATGATACTCATAGACGAAATCTTTGGAATTTCTGCCAAGCAGTTCATCACTTGTAAACCCGATCATCTGTTCAAGAGTTGGATTGACATAGATAAAATTTTCATCTCTGTCTGTAACTGCCAGGCCTTCTCCTATATGTTTGATGATCTTTACAGCAAAGAACGGGTCAATTTCAGAAACAGAGTCTAAAGAAATTGAATTTGCTTTCTGACCGACTGATACGAGAAATCCATTTATTCCTTTGATATCAGTCAGGTTTTTAACTCCAATACTAACTTTTGTTGCTTTTCCCTCCCCTGTTTGAAACAGCACATCAGGGTACTCATGATATTTACCGGGTGCAATATCAGTGAGCTTTATTATATCCCTTGCCTTGTCCGATCGATGAAACAGATTTTGGACAGACAGTCCGATTACTTCATTTTCAGGCAGGCCCAACTCTAATTCAATGCGTGAAGACACATCACAAATAACCCCTGATGAGTCTGTAAGAATGAATACAGTACCAACAGACTCTAATATTTCAAGTAGATTAGTTCGATTGATTTGCATCATCTGCAATGATTTAAATGTATTTTACTCTGCATAATCATAGCATCATAAATACATTATTCTGTTTAAACGGCTGCTTCCATTATACAGAAAGGCCTAACTTTTATAATGCAGATAATCACGATGATATAATGATTACTTAACCTGTAAACATTACTATTCCAACGAGAATCAATAGGGTAATTTTAAATAATAAAGATTTCCAATTTTTCATCACAGAAAGAATCTTTTTTTTGAGAGCACTGCTATATGTAAACAAAACGAGAAGAAGATGCAAGTTATCCACATTATTATTTGCGGATAACTTTACCCATATAAATTCGAAGAATAACCGCTTCCCGATGATATTTACCCTTTTTAAATACAAGAGTATTAAACTTTTGATTTGTTACATCAAATTATCCACACTCACTTTTATATATTTTTTTTCTGTAAACGTTTGGAGTTCGTCACGACATTAACTGAACTGAAAGCCATTGCAGCTTCAGCAAGCACCGGGTGCATTAAACCGACGACAGCGACAGGTATCATCACTACATTATAGAAATATGCCCAAAAAAGATTTTGCCGGATTTTTTTGAATGTTATTTTGCTTAGTGTTACAGCTCTTAACACAGCACTGATATGGCCTTCAATCAGTACAATGGCACCCGATTCAATAGCGATATCGGTTCCTGTACCGATTGCAATTCCTACATCAGCCTGTGTTAGTGCCGGTGCATCATTAATTCCGTCTCCGACCATTGCAACTACCTCACCCCCATCCTGTAATTTTTTGATAAGCTCAGATTTTTGATCCGGCAAAGCTTCTGCATAGACCCGGTCAATTCCCAGTTCATCTGCAATTACTTTTGCTACAATTTCATTATCTCCGGTCAAAATAGCTGTTTGAAAGCCTGCTTCTTTAAGTTGCTGAATCACTTCCTTTGTGCCCGGCTTGATTTTATCAGCCACAGCAATGAGAGCTTCAGGTTGTTGATCAACTGCAGCTACAAAAACAGTTTTACCATCCTGTTCAAGCTGTTTCTTTAATTCACTGATGTGTTCTGACAATTGAATGTTATTCTGATTCATCAGTTTGGTATTACCAATAACTACTGAGTGTCCATCTGATATGCCACTTACACCCAAGCCGGGATGAGATGAAAAATCAGTTACGTCCATCATG
>SLKH01000018.1 GCA_007134665.1 Balneolaceae bacterium | reverse complement strand
GCCAGGCAGTACTGCCGAACGGAAGCTGGCCTGCTTCAATCGAACTGAATATTCCTTCAAAAGCAAATGTTGAAAAACTGGCAAACAGGATCATGATTCCGATAAACATCCCGAAATCGCCGATCCTGTTCACGATAAAAGCCTTGTTGGCAGCATTGGATGCCGACTTCTTTTCATACCAGAATCCGATAAGCAGATAGGAACTGATCCCCACCAATTCCCAGAATACATACATCAGAAGCAGGTTGTTGGTAAGAACGATGCCCAGCATAGAAAAAGAGAAGAGTCCAAGATAGGCGAAATACCTTGAATATCGCGGATCATCCTTCATATAACCGATAGAAAAGAAATGCACCAGAGCACTTACCAGTGTAACAACCACGAGCATGATCACAGCAAGGTTATCGATCATCATGCCAAAAGAGATCGTTTGCGCACCAACGATTACCCAGTCAAAATTTACTGAAAATGATTCTTCCGGATAAGTATTCACTTTCAGAATTAACAGGCCTAATGAAAGCAGGAATGTAACGGATATTAATCCGGTTGCAAACCAATCACCATGTCGTGGCAACCGTTTTCCAAAGAAAATCAGCACGACAAAACCCAGCAAAGGAAGCAAGAGGATCGATATAGGTATGACTGTAAACATACTTTCAGTTTGATGTTATTAATTAGCCTTTCAACAGGCTGATTTCATCGAGGTTGATCGTTTTAAACCGATTGTAAATATTCAATACAATAGCGAGTGCAACAGCCGCTTCAGCAGCCGCAATAATGATGACGAAGAGTCCGATCATCTGCCCGTCGAGAGATAATTCCGTGAAACGGCTGAAAGCTATCAGGTTGATATTGGCAGAATTGAGAATCAGTTCGACTCCCATCAATACCATAATCACATTTCGTTTCGATAATACTGCCATCAGGCCAAGTGAAAACAGGATCGCACTCACAATCAAAAAATGAGTCAATCCGGGATCTGACAGCCATTCAATTATTGAAAATTCCATAGTCTATCCTTCAGTTGACGTTGCGGTTAACCTTGTTGCCATCACAATGGCACCTATGATGGCAATGAGCAGTAATACCCCGGCAATAATGAATGGCAGAATGTAGTCACCCATCAACATCATACCGAGTTCATACACTGTATCATCGCGTTCAGAAACTTCTGCAATTGTCCATTCGGTTGAAGTGAATGCAAAAATCAGAAGTACAGCTGTTGCTAACGACAGGACAGATGCCGGAATCAGATTTACTGAATTAATTTTAAAACTGAAGGAATGCCCTTGTGTGGTAAGCATGACACCAAAAAGGATCAGGATCAGAATTCCACCCACATAGACCAATAGTTGTGTTGCCGCTAAAAAGTCGGCATATAACAAGACATAAAGTGCAGCCACCCCGATCAGTGTAAACATCAGTGCAAAGGCTGAGTGAACAATATTCCTGGAGAACACCATCACCGCTGCGGCTCCCAGGGTGGTAACCGAAAAAAGATAGAATAAGATTGTTGTCAGTTCCATGAGTCAGGAATCATTGTTTTCGGGCTTCGACGATGAATCATCTTCTTTAATACTTTTATTTGCTTCCAACTTTTGCTTTTCCAGTTCTTTACGCTTCTTCTCTTCCGCTTTCTTTCTCATCATCTCTTCTTTCTGCCTTTTCTTTTCCGCTGCTTCTTTCTCAGCTTTTTCTTTCACCTCGGCAACCATCTCCGGTTTTAAATTGCTGAAATGATAGACGAGCCCACTGCGATCAAATTCCGAATACTCATATTCCGGGACCATATATATGCAGTCGGTTGGACACGGATAGACGCATAAATCACAGTACATACACTTGGCCATATCAATATTAAATCGGGTCAGCCAAAAGCGTTTAGGATTTCCGGTTGAAGTCTTTCCCAGATCCACATCTGAAGTTGCAGCAACCGTTTCAATATCAATACAATTAACCGGGCAGGCTCTCGCACAAAGATTACAGCCGATACAATCATCAATATTCACATACAATTTTGCTCTTGCTCCTTTTGGGAGTTCCATTTTCTCATCGGGATATTGAAGTGTAACCGACGGGCCGAACAGATGGCGCATGGTTACACCCATCCCGGTAAAGATCGATTTAAAAGTCGTCCAGCCTTCTTTGACTGTATTCAGCATGGTTTTGAACTCCGCTTAATTAAAAATCACTTCCCAAAGTGCTACAAGCACAAGGTTGATAAATGAAAGTGGTATCAGGATACTCCAGCATATATGCATAAGCTGATCCACACGATATCTCGGCAGTGTCCACCTGATCCACATCATCACAAATACCAGTAACAGGCCTTTCAGCATGAACCAGAAGAAACCCCAGGCTGGCCCACCCATAAATTCACCAAACGGGCTATTCCACCCTCCGAAAAAGAGTACCGCACCCAATAGTGAAAGAAGAAGCATATCTGCATACTCGGCAAGCATGAACATGGCCCATCTCATCCCTGAATACTCCGTTTGATATCCGGCAACGAGTTCCGACTCGGATTCAGGCAGGTCAAACGGCACCCGGTGCGATTCGGCAAGAATTGAGATAAAGAAAATGATGAATGCCACGATCAGAAATGGATTCTGGAAGATAAACCAGTTTGGAAGGAACCCGAGGATATCGTTTCCAGATTGCATTTCGGTCACAGTCATTAAGTTCAATGATCCGGAGACAACAATTACTGTAAGAACCGTTGCGATTGTCGGCACTTCATAACTGACCATCTGGGCCGCACTTCGCATCCCCCCCAACAGCGACCATTTATTATTTGAAGCCCAGCCTGCCATAATCACACTTAATGTTAAAACCGAAGTAACAGCAAGCAGATAGAACACTCCGATATTAATATTGCTTCCGATATATGAACTACTGAATGGAATCACTGCAAATGCAGCATATGAAGCTGCAAACATCATAAACGGTGCAAACCTGAACAAAAACCGGCTTGCATCCTTTGGCAGGATGTCCTCTTTCTGAATCAGTTTAAGCAGGTCAGCTATAGATTGAGCCCACCCGTGCCACCCGCCTACTCGCATGGGACCCAGGCGATCCTGAATAAAACCGGCTATTTTTCGCTCTCCCCAGATCGCAACAAGTGCATAGACCAGGATGATCGTCAGTGGTATTGCTGCATGCACCAGGATCGTGATCATCGGGAGATTATTTATGAAGCCTTCAATCATTTATTATATATTTAGGTATGTTTATCTAATTTAATTATGTGTAACGGCACTTAATTTAATCTTTCCGGAATCTAACGGTCTACTTCACCAAGCACGATATCGATACTGCCTACAATGGCCACCAGGTCTGCGATCAGTGATCCTTTTGATATGGCAGGCAGCATACCCAGGTGTACGAAACTTGGTGCCCTGGCTTTTACCCTGTACGGACTGGCTGAGTTATTACTCTCAATGTAGTAACCCAATTCGCCTCTCGGGCTTTCCGATCGCGTATAAATACTACCGTTTTTTGGCCTGATCCGTTTTGGTACTGCTTCTGTAACATCACCTTCTTCCGGTAAACCATCCAGGGCCTGTTCAATGATCCTCAGGCTTTGTTCCATCTCTCTGACCCGTACGATATACCGGTCCCAGCAATCACCGAGGGTGCCCATTTCTCCCATGCCAACAGGTATTTCAAAATCGAATTTTTCATATATGGAATATGGGTCGTTTTTTCGCAGGTCCCATTGAACACCGGACCCCCTAAGCACCGGCCCGGATGCTCCATAATTTATTGCTACTTGTTTGGGAAGCACCCCTATATTGGCAGTCCGTTTAATGAAAATATCGTTATATGAGAGCAGGTCGTTAAGTTCTTTAATTTTTGGCCTGAAAGTTTTTAAAAAATCTGCTGTATCAGTTTTGAATTCCGGATGAACGTCTTTCATCAACCCCCCAACAGCCATATAGTTATACAACAGACGCGCACCAGTTGTTCTTTCGAAGATATCCAGGATTTTTTCACGCTCAGTAAAACAGTAGAGAAATGGCGTAAATGCCCCGAGGTCCAACCCGAATGCACCGATACCCAGCAGGTGACTTGCAATCCGCTGAAGTTCAGCCATAATTACCCGAATATATTCAACACGTTCAGGAACATCGATTTCGAGCAAGCGTTCCATTGCAAGCACATAACCGTGCTCCTGGTTGATGGCAGAGACATAGTCCATTCGGTCGGTATATGGGATCACCTTTGAATAGTCATCCATCTGCTCAGCATATTTTTCAAAACATCGGTGCAGATATCCGATATTGGGTGTCACCTTCTTGATTATCTCCCCGTCCAGGACCAGTTCGAGCCTTAACACACCATGCGTGGATGGGTGTTGAGGCCCCATGTTGATCACCATTTCCCGCTGGTCTATGTTATCTAAGATTTCAACCATGTGTAATCCTGTTTACTTTAATTATTCACCCGTCGGAATTCCCTGGTAAAATTCCTGCTGCACATAATCTTTTCTGAGCGGATGCCCAATCCAGTCATCAGGAAGCAGTATCCGTTTAAGGTTTGGGTGTTTATCAAATACAACACCAACCATATCCCAGGCTTCACGCTCATGCCAGTCTGCGGTCTTCCAGATCGATTCAACCGAAGGTACTTCCGGCTCTTCAACCGGTACCCGCACTTTAAGTGTTACATAATGATCCAGTTTTGTAGAATGCAGGTGATAGACAACACCCAATTCTTCTTCTTTTAAATAATGTAATCCGCTCAAACACATGAGCATATCAAATCGCAATTCCGAATCATCCCGCAGAAATTTAGAAAGATCCCTGATCATTGAAGCGGGTACCAGAATCCAGGGTTCACCGATATCACCCCGCTCAAGAGTCAGTTGATCCTCACCGAACTTCTGATTGAGATATTCCAATATTTCTTCTGGCTTTTTCATAATAATCAGGCTGTTTCTGGCTTCTTGTCAGCTTCATTTTTTTTAAAAATAATCGTCTCACCGGTAATCTTCTCCTGTAATTTCAGGAATCCTTCCAGCAGTGCTTCCGGACGCGGCGGACATCCGGGGACATAAACATCGACCGGAATTACTTTATCCACTCCTTTCAGCACATGGTAACCATGCTCCCAATACGGGCCTCCGCAATTAGAGCATGAACCCATACTGATCACATATCTCGGTTCCGACATCTGCTCATACAGCCGCTCGATCCTTGACGCCATTTTCATTGTTACCGTACCGGCTACAATCATTACATCTGCCTGGCGGGGTGATGACCTTGGGATGATTCCAAACCTGTCAAAATCGTACCTTGAAGCTGCAGTTGCCATCATCTCAATAGCGCAACAGGCAAGGCCAAACTGCTCATACCAGAGCGAATTTTTTCTGGCCCAATTCAATGCACTTTCGAGTCCAACGATGATGATATTACTGTCGTGATATTTCTTATCGAGCATTCCCATATTTTGTCGATTACATGCTTAACGAGTTTCAATCATTTATAACAGCTGCCGGATCTTTTGCTGCTGTTTCTTCTATTTCATTTCCATTTTCGATAACTCCTACACCTTCTGCATAACCGGGAATTACAGGTGCCGGGAGATCCCATTTCAACTCACCTTTTCCGAGTTCATAGACAAATCCGATGAAAATCAGAAATACAAAAACAAACATCGCTGCAAATGCAAACCACCCGATATCCTTAAACACAACCGCCCAGGGAAACAGTAAGAGAATTTCCACTTCAAAGATCAGGAACATTAAACCGATAATATAAAATCGGTTATTGAACTGGATTCTTGCATTACCAAATGGAATTTCACCACATTCATAGGTCATCAGTTTTATATCATTAGGCCTGTCCGGACGGATAAGCTTTGCAACCAACAGTGCCACACCCACAAATAGTGAGCCTGTAATGATGAAAAGGAGGATATAACCGAAATCTGTCAGCATAGTTGTTATCAGATTTAATTAGAGTCTAAATAAATATATTTATACCTATTTATCTAAATTTATCCTTTAATATTTTGGTTCATTGAAAATCTTTGCTGTTTAAAAAGGATCAGCCGGCACTATTTATCCTCTGTTACTGAGTTCGACATAATCTCTTTTTGTATGGCCTACATAGATCTGTCTTGGACGAGAAATCGGTTCATTATTATCTCTCATCTCCTTCCACTGGGCAATCCAACCCGGCAATCTTCCCAGGGCAAACATAACCGTAAACATTTCGGTTGGTATCCCGATGGCACGGTAAAGTATTCCGGAATAGAAATCGACATTCGGGTATAGATTCCGCTCAACAAAATAGCTATCAGATAAGGCTGCTTCTTCCAGTGATTTGGCAATATCGAGCAATGGATCATCAGTACCCAGCTCTTCAAGTACTTCATCACATACTTTTTTAATGATATTAGCTCTCGGATCAAAATTTTTATAAACCCGGTGGCCAAAACCCATCAGGCGGAATGAGCTGGATTTATCTTTCGCTCGTTCTACCATCATTTTAACATCACTGCCTTCTTTCCTGATCTGCTCAAGCATTTCAAGCACTTGTTGATTGGCTCCACCGTGGAGAGGCCCCCACAAAGCACAAACACCAGATGAAATTGCAGCATACAAACTTGCATGAGATGACCCTGCCATCCGAACTGTTGATGCCGAACAGTTCTGCTCATGATCGGCATGTAAAATAAGCAGCGTATCCAGTGCCCGGGAGACAACCGGGTTCACTTCATAGTCTTCGGTTGGCTGGGCAAACATCATATACAAGAAATTGTCGCAATAGTTCAGCCTGTTCTGAGGATACATCACCGGAAAACCCTGGGATTTTTTATAAGACCATGCAGCTATCGTGGAGATTTTCGCGATTAACCTTCTGATCGTTGTATCCACTTCTTCAGGGTCCAGGTCCGATTTTTGAGCTTCAGGATAAAATGTGGACAGTGCACTGATCATCGAGGCAAGAACACCCATCGGATGGGCTTTGGCCGGGTAACCTTCATAGAACTTCTTCATATCCTCATGAATCAGTGTATGGCGGGTAATTTTTGATACAAAATCATCGAGTTCAACTTTACCCGGCAGATTCCCATAAACCAACAGATATGCAACCTCAAGAAACGTTGACTTCTCTGCAAGCTGTTCAATCGGGTACCCCCTGTAACGAAGGATTCCATTTTCGCCATCGAGATATGTGATCGCACTCTTTGTTGAACCAGTACTTTTATAGCCGGTATCCGAGGTGATCAAACCCGTCGAACTGCGAAGGCCTGATATTTCGATAGCTTTCTCTCCTTCTGTTCCTTCTATCAGGGGCAGCTCATGTTCCTTTCCGTTTACATTTAATTTTACTGTGTTCATTGTCTTCTTAATTTGGTTAAACTTTTACATTCAATAGTTAATCAAAGAACATTAAGTGATCTCCCATGTATTTCCGCTTTTGAACAAATCCTTTACATTTTTAAAGCTGCTTTTTTTCTTTTCGGCTTCTATCACCCGGTGAATGTTTTCCGAATAATTTTGTGCATCCACTTTTCTGATGACTCCCATTGCAACCGGATGTTCAGGCAACTGCATCCTGGTCAATGCAAGGTGCATTGCCGGATCTTTTTCTTCTTCATCATGAATAAGAGAACCATCTGTTCCATTATCAAATGTAAATTTTTCGAGACGCATACCATTTAATTTCAGACCAATATTCTGTTCTTTTCCAAAGATCATCGGTTTGCCATGTTGAAGAAGTACCTGGTTGTCATCTTTTGTTTCCCGCCCGGTGATCTGTTCATGGATTCCATCCGTAAATATTACACAGTTCTGTAAAACCTCAATCACGGATGTTCCTTTATGCTGATAGGCCTGCATCATGATATCTTCCAGTAATTTTGGATTGTTGTCCGGCACCCTGGCAAAAAATGTTGCCCCGGCCCCGATCGCTACTTCACCAATATTAAACGGATTCTCATGACTGCCTTCAGGAGCAGTTTTGGTTTTCAGGCCTTCCGGAGTAGTCGGTGATGACTGCCCCTTTGTCATGCCATAAATCTTGTTATTAAAGATAATAATATTCAGATCTGCATTCCTTCTGCAGGCATGAATAAAGTGATTCCCGCCTATCGCCATACAATCACCATCCCCGGTAAACACCCATACATTTAAATCAGGATTGGCCAGCTTGGCACCAGTAGCAACTGCGATTGCACGCCCATGGATAGAATGTACTCCATACGTATCCAGGTAATAGGTAATCCTTGATGAACAGCCAATTCCGGATACACTCAAAAAGTTCTCCTTGGCATTATCCATTTGGGCAAACGCTTTTTGCATCATCGCCAGGATCATATAATCTCCGCACCCGGGGCACCATCGTACAGCCTGATCACTAACAAAATCTTTTTTCGTCAATTCCGGGCTGGTATTTTCAACAGCAGTTTGCATAGCTATTTCGATAAAGTGTTAATAATTTCAGCTTTAATTTCCGAGGTGAAAAATGGCTGACCCTGAATCTTGTTAAACTGCAGGTACTGATAACCGGGGAATTTGGTTCTCAGGTAATTCACAAATTGTCCGTTGTTTAATTCACAGACAAGGATCTTGTCAAACTTCTCTAAAACTTCACCGGTATTTTCCGGCAGAGGGTTGATGTAGTTGAAATGTACAAATCCAACCTGTTCTTCTCCTTCTTCAATCAGCTCTGTTACTGCAGTATTTATTGAACCAAACGTACTGCCCCACCCTACAACCAGAAGTTTACCCGATTGTGATCCTGTTACTTTCAGCCCGGGTAACCGCTTCGCAATTCGTTCTATCTTTTCCGCTCTTATTTTAGTCATTTTTTCATGATTGAGCGGTTCATAAGTAAGATTTCCGGTATTCTCTTTTTTCTCCAGCCCACCGTTTCGGTGTTCAAACCCTTTATCCCCCGGGCTCATCCAATATCGGTTCAAATATTCCGGGTCACGCATAAATGGTTCCCACTCTTCGGAATCTTCTTCGAACTTCGGGATCTTAATATCTTCAAGATCACCATTTTCAGGTAATCGCCACGGGCTAGTCCCGCTCGCCAGGTAGGTGTCTGAAAGCAGAATGACAGGTGTCACATGCTCAATGGCAATTCTTGCGGCTTCATAACTATAGTAGAAACAATCGTCCGGCGAACTTGCTGCCATGACAACAATCGGAGCATCACCATGCCTGCCATAAAGCGCCTGGTTCAAATCACTTTGTTCTGTTTTTGTCGGCAGCCCTGTCGATGGGCCCGCCCGCTGCACGTTTACAATTACCAGAGGCAATTCTGCAATAACGGCAAGGCCAATAGCTTCCGATTTTAATGATGCCCCGGGGCCGGAGGTTGTCGTCGCAGAGAGGTTCCCGCTGAATGCAGCCCCGATCGCTGCACAAACTGCAGCAATTTCATCTTCAGCCTGGAATACTATTGCACCCATATCTTTTCTGGCCGACAATTCATGAAGTATTTCAGATGCCGGTGTGATAGGATACGAACTGAGGGACAACTTTTTACCGGAATTTTCAGCAGCTGCAAGCAAACCCCATGCGATCGCTGTATTTCCATCGATATTTCGATATGTCCCCTTCGGCAGCCTGGCCGGAGGTATGACAATAGCCCTGCCAAAGACTTCAGTACTTTCAGCAAAGTTATAACCGGCTTCAATAGCATGTTTATTGGCTTCCACAAGAAGTGGCTTATGTCCGAATTTATTTTCAATAAACCGGATGGTGTTTTCCAGGGGGCGGCTGAACATATATAAAACCACACCAAGTGCAAACATATTCTTGCTTCGAGTCATCGCCTGCATGTCAAGCCCAAGATGTTTCAGTGCTTCTTTTGTAAGGGATGTTGCAGGTGCAAGAATAACATGAAACTCATCAAGACTACCATCTTCAAGCGGATTTGAGTCATAATCAGCTTTCTTCAGATTTTTTGATGTGAATGCATCCACATCGGCGATAATTGTACCCCCGGGTTTCAGGATGGGTAGGTTGGCGGCAAGTGCAGCGGGATTCATAGCAACCAGAACATCCACACTATCTCCGGGAGTGTAAATTTCGGTTCCGCCTATCTGAATTTGAAAACTGGACACTCCGCCAATTGTACCTTGTGGAGCCCTTATTTCAGCAGGAAAATCAGGTATAGTAGTCAAATCGTTACCTGCAATTCCCGATGATTGTGAAAACATATCACCGGTTAATTGCATGCCATCACCTGAATCGCCGGAAAACCGAACAACCACTTTTCTCATCTCCGGAGTCAGAATATTCTCAGTCATAATCGTTGGGTGCCTTGAGGGTTTATAGATGATTTAATCTTGTGTATTGCTGCATGGGCATTACCCGTGCAAAAATTCCTGTCGTTCAAGTAATTCATCTTCAGAATCCATATGGTCGGGATCAGGAATGATACAGTCCGGTACAGGACAAAAAGCAATACACTGCTCTTCATCATGGAATCCTTTACATTCTGTACACTTGTCCGGAACGATAAAGTAGAATTCATCTGAGATCGGATCCTGCATCTCATCTGCATCCACTTCATTTCCATTCAATAAACTTACACTTCCTGAAAGGCTCGTGCCTTCGCTCATTGACCATTCAGCCCCTGGTTCATATATCGCCTGGTTCGGACATTCAGGTTCACAGGCTCCGCAATTGATACATGTATCGGTGATTAGTACAGCCATAGTCTTCTCTTTTATTAGTAGTGATCAGTATGATTGGTTGGTAATATTCTGTTTTTAGATATTTAGACAAAAAACTCTATAATTAAATTAATGAAAAGGTTTTATACTCACAACACACAAAAATGAAAGGGCTCAATTTAGATTTCATATAAATAGCGCGCTATCTGAGATCTTCAAGCCTGAATCCCTGCAATATCTTTATATAATTAGCCCTTTCAAATGCACTTGGATCTGCTACTGACGCCGAGCTCATGGCACCTTTCATCTCTTCGAGGGAGCTATATTCTTTCTCCTCCATCCAGTCTGACATATTCTGCAGAATCGTATTCAATACTGACGGGCCTTTATATAACAACACGGAAGCCATCATTGCAACATCAGCTCCGGCAAGAATCATTTTAATGACATCATCTGCTGTATGAATGCCTGTCGTTGCAGCAAGGCTGCATTTCAGATGTGGCCGAAGCATTGCAATCCAGCGCAAAGGTAATCTCTTTTCGAATGTGCTGCTCAATTCAAGAGTCGGTTCAACTTCGAGATTTTCCAGATCAATATCCGGCTGATAGAAACGATTAAATAAAACAAGCCCGTCAGCACCTGCACTTTCCATGCGGGTTGCCATATTAGCAAATGAACTAAAATAGGGCCCAACCTTGACTGATACAGGTATCCCTACTGCTTTTTTTACAGCTTCTATATCATTGATATACATGTTTTCAACGTCAACAGATGTCTTTGACGGATCTCCTGCTATATAATAAATATTCAATTCGAGGGCATCTGCTCCGGCTTCCTCCATATTTTTCGCATAAGAGATCCAGCCGCCTTCAGATACCCCGTTCAGACTTGCGATGACCGGTATATCAACTGCATTTTTAAGGTCCCTGATCTGATCAAGATAGTCTTCAGCATGTAAATTGTGATATACATCCGGTTCAGGAAAATAACTCAAAGCTTCAGCATAACTCTCACTTGTTGTATTCAGATAATGGTCCAGTGCCCGGTTTTCTCTTGTAATTTGTTCTTCAAAAAGGGAATACATTACGATAGCAGATGCACCTGCATCTTCCAACTGTTTTACACGATCAGTTTCACTTGATAATGGTGAAGCTGAAGGTACGAGTGGGTTTTTTAGGGTTAATCCCAGATACTTGGTTTCCAGATTCATAATTGTTCCTTTTTATATTAACACCCATTTCTGTTGTCCCGGTCATAGTATCCTTACGTGATCACGGGGTTTTCTTAATTATTTTTCTCCTCATTTAAACATGCTTCTGCAGCCGCGAGCCTGGCAACCGGTACCCGGTATGGCGAACAACTCACATAGTCCATATTCTGTTTATAGCAAAAAGTAACGCTGGCAGGTTCACCGCCATGTTCGCCACAGATCCCAATTTTGAGATCTGCCCGGGCTTTTCGCCCATTTTCTGTAGCCATACTTACCAATTGCCCGACTCCTTCAACATCCAGAACCTGAAACGGATCCTGAGCAAGTATTCCCTGATTCAGGTATTCACCAAGGAATTTACCCGCATCATCACGGCTGTACCCAAAGGTCATCTGTGTGAGATCATTTGTTCCGAACGAGAAAAATTCAGCATCTTTGGCTATTTGCTCAGCAACAAGTGCTGCTCTCGGGATTTCAATCATCGTACCGACTTTATAAGCCACACGTAAATCCTGCTCTTCAAAAACTTTTTCAGCAACCTGGTCAACAACCAGTTTTTGGCTTCGAAATTCCTGTGGAGTTCCTACAAGAGGGATCATGATTTCCGGTGTTACTTCCAAATCTTTTTTCTTCAGGGTAAGGGCCGCTTCAATAATTGCTCGAGTCTGCATTTCAGTAATTTCAGGGTATGTAATACCCAATCTGCAGCCGCGATGCCCCAGCATCGGGTTGAACTCACTTAATGAACGAATCTTTTCAAATAATACCTGAGTTTTGATACCAAGCTCAGAAGCTACCCGCTCTATCTCATCCGGTTCATGTGGCAGAAATTCATGAAGCGGCGGATCCAGCAAGCGAACCGTTACCGGTAATCCGTTCATCACTTCGAAAATATCGATAAAATCCTGCCTTTGATAAGGAAGAAGCTGATCCAGGGCTTTTTTACGTTCATCTACGCTGTTCGAAAAAATCATTCGGCGAATTGCCAGAATTCTCTCATCACCAAAAAACATATGCTCAGTCCGGCAGAGGCCAATTCCTTCAGCACCAAACTCAAGCGCCTTTAATGCATCTTCCGGTGTATCTGCGTTTGTACGGACTTTCATATCACGGAAAGAATCAACCCAAACCATGAACGTTCTATAATCATCATCCAGTTCTGGCTTAACTACGGGTTTCCGTCCTTGTAATACCGTACCCAGAGTCCCGTCAATCGAGATCCAGTCACCTTCACGAATGGTAATACGTCCGTTGGTAAAAGTTTGATTTTCATAATTAATAATGATATCACCACAACCGGCAACACATGGTTTTCCCCAACCCCTGGCAACCACAGCTGCATGAGAAGTCATGCCTCCCCGGGAAGTCAGAATTCCTTCGGCTGCAGACATTCCCCCAACGTCTTCCGGGCTTGTCTCAATTCGTACCAGGATGACAGGTTCATCATTGCGGGCGGCTTCCTCTGCTTTTTCAGAATTAAACACAACTTTTCCAACAGCTGCACCCGGAGATGCAGGTAACCCTTTCCCTATAATCTCCTCATCTTTTATTCCCGATTTATCAATTTGAGGGTGTAACAATTGATTCAGATGATCCGGATTCACATGCTTCAGAACAGCATCTCTTTTTGTAATTATACCTTCCTCTACCATATCCGTTGCAATTTTAACCGCAGCTTTACCTGTTCGCTGTCCGCTCCTGGTCTGAAGGATATAGAGAAAGTTATTCTGAACCGTAAACTCTACATCCTGCATATTGCCGTAATGTTGCTCCAGCTTTTTGCCCAATAACTGCAACTCACGGTAGGAATCGGACATCTTTTGTTCAAGATGAGAGATGTCTTCCGGAGTTCGTATTCCGGCAACGACATCTTCACCCTGGGCATTAATTAAAAATTCACCATAAAGTTTATTCTCACCGGTAGATGGATTTCTGGTAAAACAGACTCCGGTTGCACAGTCATCTCCCATATTTCCATAGACCATTGCCTGCACATTAACCCCTGTACCTAAAATTCCTGTAATATGATTGATCCGGCGGTAGGTTACTGCCCGTTTACTATTCCAGGAATCAAATACCGCATTAACAGCCAGTTCCAGTTGCTCATATGGGTCATCCGGGAACTGGATTCCGGTTTCATGCTGGAACACAGCTTTATACCGATCAACAATGGACTTTAAATCCTCTCCTGTTAAGTCAGTATCATTTTCAACTCCTCTGGTATTTTTTACATCTTCAATGACCTCTTCAAATTTGTCATGAGATATATTCATCACCACTCCACCAAACATGTCAATCAACCGGCGATAGCAATCATAGGCAAAACGGGTATTGCTGGTTTTTGCAGCCAGTGCTTCAACTGTATCATCATTCAACCCAAGATTTAATACTGTATCCATCATCCCCGGCATAGATACAGCTGCCCCGGAGCGTACAGATAAAAGTAGCGGATTTCTCGAATCACCAAACCCGGTTTTCATATCTGATTCTATGAATTTTATACCTTCACGTATTTCATCAGCCAGATCTTCCGGCCACTCGGAATTATGGGTTGAATAGTACTGACAGGCTTCAGTCGAAATGGTAAAACCGGCTGGTACAGGCAAACCAATCGTGCTCATTTCTGCAAGATTGGCTCCCTTTCCGCCAAGTAACTCGCGCATCGAACGGTCGCCTTCAACTTTTCCCTTGCCAAATGTGTAGACATGTTTTGTTTTTACTTTTGTTTTCATAGCACTGCTCCTGGCTCCAGATCAGCCAGATTTAATTGTTATATCCAAATTCAATGAAATCAGTTCAGGATACACTGACGATGAACTACTATTTGCTCCATATTACTCTTTCCCATTTCCAGTTTTCGGCTCATATACGGATTGCATCTGTTCATAAACCTTCCACTGTTCATTCACTGCTTTTTGGGCCTGCGACATCAATTCTTTAGCTACTTTTGGCTGTGATTTGGCAAGCATCAGATATCGCATTTCATTGTACGCATACTCTTTAAATGCAATTTTTGGTGCTTTTGAATCGAGCTGGAACGGATTGACTCCCTCATCAATTTTAGATGGATCAAATCTGAAGAGTGGCCAATGGCCGGAATCTACAGCAAGTTTTTGTTGATCCAGGCCATATTTCATGTCATAACCGTGTGCTATACAGTGGCTATATGCAATGATGATGGATGGGCCCGGATACCGCTCTGCTTCAATGATTGCTTTCATCGTTTGCATATCGTTGGCTCCCATTGCAACCCTGGCCACGTAGGCGTGGCCACCCGATACAGAAATTAAACCGAGATCCTTTTTATTAGTACGTTTCCCGGCAGCAGCGAATTTTGCAACCGCACCCAGCGGAGTTGCTTTCGAGCACTGGCCACCGGTATTTGAATAGACCTCGGTATCCATAACAAGGATATTGACATCACGGCCGCTTGCCAGTACATGATCAAGGCCGCCATACCCGATATCATATGCCCAGCCATCTCCGCCGAATATCCAGACACTCTTTCTTACAAGATAATCAGCAATGCTTGTTAACATTTTTGCATTTTTTTGGCTGCTTTGACTGAGAATTTCTTTCAGCCTGCCAACGCGTTCGCGTTGTTCGTAGATTCCGGGTTCCGTTGACTGATCGGCATTCAGAATGTCCTGAACAAGTTTTGCATCAGCTTCACCATTCATCTGCTTCAGAAGTTCACGAGCCTGTTCTTCCTGCTTGTCGATTGTGAGCCTGAATCCAAAGCCAAACTCGGCATTGTCTTCAAAAAGAGAATTTGACCAGGCGGGGCCATAACCGTCACTATTGGTTGTATACGGAGTAGCCGGCAGATTACCACCATATATTGATGAACAACCAGTAGCATTTGCAATCACCATACGATCACCAAATAACTGTGTAATTACCTTGATATACGGTGTCTCTCCGCAACCTGCGCACGCACCTGAAAATTCAAAAAGCGGCTGCAGGAATTGTGATCCTTTCACTGTATCTGTTTTCAATTTTGAGCGGTCATACTCCGGGATTGTCAGGAAGAATTCCCAGTTCTCTTTTTCCTGTTCAAGAAGCGGATCAATCGCTGCCATATTCAATGCTTTGCGCCCAACCTGTTTACGATCTTTAGCGGGACATACCTCAACACAAAGTTCACATCCTGTACAATCTTCAGGCGATACCTGGATACTTACCTTGGTATTGTCTGGCCATTCTCTGCCTCTTGCATCCATATATTTAAAGGTTCCAGGTGCGGCTTCCAGTAAATCGCCGTCAAATGCTTTCATTCGAATGACTGCATGAGGGCAAACGAACATACACTTACCACACTGAATACAGATATCAGGCTCCAGTACCGGAATTTCCTGTGCAATATTTCGCTTTTCCCACTGAGTTGTACCTGTCGGAAATGTACCGTCAGATTCAAAAGCACTGACAGGCAAATCATCTCCCTGGCCTGCAATGATTTCAGCAATGACTTTTTGAACAAATTCAGGAGCATCCCCGGGAACTGACGGCCGCATTTCCTTTTCAGATTCAGCTTTTGACGGGACAGAAATTTCAAACAGGTTTTCTACAGAATTGTCAACTGCAGCGTAATTACTCTGCAAAATCTTCTCACCTTTACTGCCATATGCTTTTTTGATTGCATCCTTAATCAGTAGTATAGCTTCTTCTTTATCAAGTATTTCTGAAATTGCAAAGAAACAAGTTTGCATCACTGTATTGATCCGCGTACCCATTCCATTTTCACGGGCAACTTTATAGGCATCAATACTATAAAATTTCAATTCCTTATCGATGATCTGTTGCTGAACTTTCCGGGGTATCTGGTCCCACACCTCATCAGCAGAATATGGCGCATTTAAAAGGAAAATTGCACCATTTCTTGCTTTTTTCAGCATATCGATTCTGTCAAGGAACTGAAACTGATGACAGGCGATGAAATTGGCTTTATCGATCAGGTAAGCTGAATGTATTGGTTTTGGCCCAAACCTGAGATGTGATACAGTTGTAGCACCTGATTTTTTGGAATCATAGACAAAGTATCCCTGTGCATTATGACTGGTATTATCACCAATTATTTTGATAGAATTTTTATTTGCACTTACCGTTCCATCTGCTCCCAGGCCATAAAACAGCCCTTCAAACAGGTCTTCATCTGTCTCCCAGCCTTTATTATCCATCTCCAGATGTGTATTTGTAACATCATCAATAATACCGATCGTAAAATGATTTTTTGGTTTCTCCTTCTTAAGCTCATCAAATATCCGTACCACCATCGGTGGCGTAAATTCTTTTGAAGACAAGCCGTATCGGCCGTTTATTACTACTGGCTCATGATCAAACGTTTTCCACTGTTCAAGTCTGTTTTCATGAATAGTAGTTACAACATCGTTGTAAAGTGGTTCACCTGTACTTCCCGGTTCCTTGGTTCTGTCGAGAACTGCTATACTTTGAACTGTTTGCGGCAGTGCATCAACAAGGTGTTTCATGCTAAATGGCCTGAATAGCCGTACTTTGACAAGGCCTACTTTCTCACCAACAGAATTCAACTTCTCTACCGTTTCATGTGCAGTTTCTGCACCTGAACCCATTAAAATAATTACCCGCTCAGCATCAGCCGGGCCAAGAAATTGAAAGAGATTATAATGGCGGCCCGACAACTTGCTGAACCGATCCATTGCTCCCTGCACGATACCCGGACATGCCTGGTAAAATGGATTTACAGTTTCCCTTGCCTGGAAGAATACATCAGGATTCTGGGCTGTACCCCGCAATACCGGTTTATCCGGGGTCAGTGCCCTGTTCCGGTGAGCAATCACCCATTCGTCATCAATCATTTCTCTCATCATTGAATCAGGAATCTCATATATTTTCTGAACTTCATGAGATGTCCTGAATCTATCAAAAAAATGAATAAATGGAATTCTTGATTCAAGACTTGCTGCGTGTGCAATCAATGCCATATCCATAGCTTCCTGAACACTGTTTGAGCTTAGCATACCCACACCAGTCATTCTGACTGACATCACATCGCTGTGATCCCCGAAAATTGATAATGCATGTGTAGCCACAGTACGGGCAGCAACGTGTACCACTGCAGGCGTCAATTCTCCTGCAATTTTAAAGAGATTAGGCATTTTCAGCAGCAGGCCCTGGGAAGCAGTAAAGGTAGTTGTTAGCGCACCTGTTTGCAGAGCACCGTGCATGGCACCTGCAGCACCGCCTTCACTTTGAAGTTCAGATATTTCCGGAATGGTTCCCCATATATTTTTTTTGCCTCCCATCGACCATTCATCCGACCATTCGCCCATCGGTGATGCCGGAGTAATTGGATAGATTGCAATCACTTCACTTAATTTATGGGCGATATATGCAGTGGCTTCATTCGCGTCAATTGTAACTTGGTTATTAGACATTTTTAAATCCTCCGGAAGTTTTTCTGTAGTATATATTTCTATAAATAGATTTTTTGTAATGAATTCCCTGTTATTCTCTGTTACCAGTGTTTACAAAATTTCCAATACCTGTATCCTGAATCAACTCTTCTGTTAATCCATCAAAAGTTTGTTCATTAAATAATTGATATACCCTTTCTCGTATCTTTTTATAATCGTGATGAATAGCGCATGGATCTTCGTCATTACATTCCCTGAATCCGATACCACACTGCTTAAAAATATCCAGGCCATCTATTACATCAACCACTTCAATCAGCGTGATTTCATTTGGAGGACGATTTAATTTAAATCCACCGGTCGGGCCTTTCATAGATACGAGCAATTTATTTTTCACTAACAACTGAAGTATTTTGCTCAAAAAATGTTTTGGGATTCCCTGTTCTCTTGCAATTTCACTTAAACCGACATGTTTCTGTTCAGATGAGTGAAGTGCAATGTAATACATTGCCTGCAACCCATAATGACACGATGCTGAGAACATGAATACCCGTCTTTTTTATAGGCACTGAATCAGGAAGTAATCATTAATGATTTAACAATTTCCTGATTCAGTGCCTTTTAAATTTTGGAATTACAGTTCTTGTCAAAAACAAAAACCTGCTTCTTCTAATAGCCAAGCCTTCTTTGTTTGGCAATTAGTTCCTCCTGTGATTCTCTGTATGTCGGCAATACTGAAATACTCGCCGGGTTTGGGCATACAATTTTACATTGAGGATTGTCGTACACACCCTGACATTCAGTACATTTATCAGGAACAATGAAATAGAATTCATCAGAAAGTGGACCCAGTACGTAAGTTGCTTCAGTTCTCTGGCCGTTTTTCATAGAAATAACACCCTTCAAATTTGTACCTTCGTCCATTGTCCAAATCATTCCCGGTTCATAAATAGCCTGATTCGGACATTCCTTTTCACAATACCCGCAGTTGATACAACTGTCATTTATCATTAAAGCCATAATGACCTCCGGCTAAGAGCTAAAATTTAGCGCAGTTTCCTGCACCTGTTATTTATTATAAGATATTTAGACATAAAACTCTAATATAAATCGGGCGATTCTCAATTTTCCGTATTTATCCTGTTTTCACCGAATAAATATGTACCTCAATTTTGGAATAGTTATTTTGGAGTAGTTATTACACGAACTACGATGAACTGATTTGACTATCATGAATGATTACAACAGAAATCAAGATATAACCTATATTATCGATGATTTCGACTCTGAAATCGAGCAAAACTGGCGTATCATCAATGACGGGGTTATGGGGGGCAGGTCAGAAAGCCGGTTTTTCTTAAGTAAATCAGGAACAGCAATTTTTGAAGGTAATATTTCTCTGGAAAACAACGGAGGTTTTGCATCAGTTCAGAAAAACAGATCATTGAAGCTTACCGGGTATAATCGCATTAAAATTTATTACAAGGGTGATGGAAGAACGTATAAATTCAGATTCTGGACATCAGAGAACGGTGAGATACATGATTTCTCATATCATACAGAATTTCATACCAGTATTAATAAATGGGAAGTCCTTGACATACCATTTACTGAGTTTCAACCCTTCTTCAGGGGAGTGCCCGTCATGGATGTACCCGGTTTTAATCCTGCAAAAATACAGCGTTACGGATTCCTGATCAGTGACAAACAGGATGGACCGTTCAGATTAGAGATTGACAAGGTTCAGGCTTTTAAATAACACTTCCTGAATTCACACCCAGGTGAATGCGCCCTGGCGGGCGCACAAAAAAAGCCCTGAACGCTGTGCGTATCAGGGCTATGTAAGATAAGAAGATGAGGCGGTGACCTACTCTACCGCAGATGCAGTACCATC
>SLKH01000294.1 GCA_007134665.1 Balneolaceae bacterium | reverse complement strand
GGTAAGATTGCTTTGATGGTAAGGGGTGCAAGAAAACCCAAAAGCAAGTTTTCCGGTATGATGCAACCGGGTAATCTACTTAATGCAGTATATTATTATAAAGCATCCAGAAATGTCCAAACCCTTTCGGAAGCATCGTATGATTACAGACACAAGACGATTTTTGTGGATATTGAAAAGATGGCACTTTCAACAAGTGCCCTTGAACTGATCGCCCAGCTTGTTCATGAGAATGAGGTAAATGAACCGATATTTGAATTTACAAGAAACTTTCTTGAGTGGCTTGATGTACAAGAAAGTATCAGCAGAAATATTTTCCCATACCTGCAAATCAGATTGGCATTTTTACTTGGACTGGAACTTCAAATTCAGGAACTTAACCATATCACAAATAGCGGATATCTGAACATTCAGGATGGCACTGTCAGCCGTAAAGCTGAAAATGCGAATGCTATACGCCTGACAGAAAATCAGTTGATTTTTCTGAAACACTGTACAGTTTCAAGAAAATTGTCAATTTTTGATATAGATTTAAATAATAGTGAACTTAGAAGCCTGATAGATTATTTAGACAAATATTTTCGTTATCACCTTGATGGTGTCAGGCCACGAAGGTCAGATGCCATCTTTGATCAAATTTTGAATACTTGAGAATATGAAAAAAAGAGATATCGCCCTTACCGGGATTTTACTGGTTCTGGTCGGGATCTTAATCGGGTTGGTAATCTCGATGGTGAAACCCGATTCATGGGGCAATGATTTTGCAGAAGTAAGGGTAACTGAAATACAGCGGAGTTCGCAACCCCTGTTTAACAGGGAAGATCTGGAGATGATTGATACCCGGTTTCTGTTTCAGACGATAGCTACTGAGGTGACACCCTCTGTTGTTTATATTGAAACGACAGTACAGGTTCAGGGGAGGGGAATCGATGAGGATTCATCTGAAAATGGAATTTGGGATCGTTTTTTGCCTCGCAGAGCCCGGACCGTTGGTTCCGGTGTTATAATTTCCGAGGATGGTTATATACTGACCAATAATCATGTTATTGAAGATGCTGTGGGAGAAGGTATTCAGGTTACGTTAAGTGACAAGAGATCTTATCCGGCAAGAATTGTCGGAACTGATCCGAGTACGGATCTGGCAGTTATCAAAATCAATGCAAATCCTCTTTCAGCAGCAGTTATTGGAAATTCTGATTATGTGGATGTTGGTGAATGGGTGCTTGCCATCGGAAACCCTTTCAGGCTTCGGTCAACGGTTACAGCCGGAATTGTCAGTGCCCTGAGCAGGGATGTTCAGATTATTAATGATGCAATGAGGATTGAAAGTTTTATACAGACTGATGCTGCTATCAACCGTGGTAACAGCGGAGGCGCACTTGTCAATACCAGTGGTGAATTAATAGGAATTAACACAGCAATTGCCACTCAAAGCGGTAATTACCAGGGCTATGGATTTGCTGTTCCGAGCAACCTCGCATTAAAAGTAGCAGGAGACCTGATAGAATTCGGGGAAGTAAAGCGCGGAATGCTGGGAGTGTCAATTGAATCGGTGAGCCATCCAATTGCAAGAGATTTGAATATGGACCGGATTGAAGGTGTATTAATACTTACAGTTCCGCGTGATGGTGCGGCATTTGATGCCGGAATCAGACAAAATGACGTCATTCTTGAGGTGAATGGTGCCCGGGTGAATGAAGCAAATCAGCTTCAGGAAAAAGTAGCAATGTACCGGCCGGGTGATCAGGTGATTTTGACGATATGGCGTGACGGTGAGATGTTAACAAAAGAAGTGAGCCTTCGCGAAATGGTACTGCCAGAACCTGAGATTCTTGATTTTGATATTGATCCTGTAGATCCTGACGAACTGTTTGAAGAGCAAAATCCGGAAGATTACGGAATTGAAGAGCAAAGTTTTGGTGTTGGATTTACAGTGCGGGCACTCACAGGTATTCATGAGGATGATGAATTCCGTATGATGATACGTTCGGTTGACAGGGAATCGGAAGCCTGGAACAGAGGATTGAGGGCAGATTACCAAATTCTTGAAATCAATGGTGAACAGGTAACCTCGTTGAGACAATTTGAACAGGTACTGTATGAGAGCGTCCAATCCAGCGGATCCGTTTCCCTGAAAACACTTACACCAAATTCAGTCACAGCATATTTTGTCTTAAACTGGTAGTTGGTTGCCTGATTCTGACATCCCTGATCTGAATGACCTTCGGTATCAAAAAAATAAAATTCTGTAGTAATGAAAAACCAAAGTTTTATTATCAGATGATTCGTAATGTTCTTTTTTTATCCATTTTAATGCTACTGATCTCTTGCGGTACGGCCGAGGAAGCGGTTGAATCGGAAACGGAAGAAATCGCAGAACTCGAAGTGGATGAAACCTTGTTTCCGGAATGGTATAAAGACGGACAGCTTGGTGAGGTAACTGATGGTGTACTGACGGGCTATGCCAAATCTCTTGGTTCCGATTCGGATTGGGCCTATAACAATGCCAGGAAACAAGCCGATACCAATTTGAGAGTCTGGATTGATAACCAGGTAGAAGAAGCAAGGGCAACGATTTCTGACAATAACAGCGGAGCTGCTGACAGAGAATTTATCATTCAGTTGCGAAATGCTGTCATTTCTCTCGATTTTGACGATGCATCCGTGGAAACAGATCATTTTGAATACAATGGATCCACCTTTGTTGTGGTGAAAATTGAGACGCCGTCCTCAGAAGTACTCGAAAGAGTTGGTGAAAAACTAAATAGCTACGCTGATATCTGGGATGAAATGAGGGATACTGATTATCTGAATGGCTGGTAAATATAAACCCAAAATTCTCAATTGGAACAATCAGTGTTTCTTATTTTAAATGATACTCATAAACCTTTGTGTTTTCCCGACAAGCGTGTCGGGCTCGGCACCGAACGCTTTCGATGCAAAACAGGTCTGACGACTTTTTTGGGTTTAAAAAAGCCCCGAATCAACGATCGGGGCTTTTTCTTTAAATACCACCTACATATTTTTTACGATTTCCTCACCGAATTCAGAGCACTTGAGTAGTGTTGCTCCATCCATCAGTCGTTCGAAATCATAAGTAACCCGTTTACTGCTGATCGCTTCTTCAAGGCCTTTTTCGATCAGATCGGCTGCTTCATTCCAGCCCAGATAGCGCAACATCATCACACCTGAGAGAATCAGTGAACCCGGGTTAACTTTATCCTGTCCTGTATATTTTGGTGCAGTTCCGTGGGTTGCCTCAAAAACTGCAATTCCGGATTCATAATTGATATTCGCACCAGGGGCAATCCCGATTCCGCCAACACAGGCTGCAAGCGCATCAGATATATAATCGCCATTCAGGTTCATGGTGGCAATGACATCGTATTCAGCCGGCCGGGTTAATATTTGCTGCAGAAAAGCATCTGCAATCACATCTTTGATGATGATTCCATTTGGAAGTTCACACCATGGGCCACCGTCAATCTCTTTGCCGCCAAATTCTTCTTTGGCGAGTTCATAACCCCAATTCTTAAAACTTCCTTCCGTGAACTTCATGATGTTGCCTTTGTGCACCAGGGTCACACTTTTTCGGCCCTGGTCAATGGCATAGTTGATTGCAGACCGAACAAGCCTTTTTGTTCCTTCAATTGAAATGGGCTTGATTCCTAATGAAGAAGTTTCGGGAAATCGGATATTCTTGACACCAAGGTCTCCGGTGAGGAAGTCCAGTAATTTCTTGTTTTCAGGGGTTCCCGTCTGGTATTCAATTCCGGCATAGATATCTTCGGTATTTTCCCGGAATATCACCATGTCTGTCAGTTCTGGCTGACGAACGGGACTTGGTGTTCCCTTGTAATATTTTACAGGACGTACACATGCATACAGGTCCATTTTTTGGCGGATCGCTACATTAAGGGAACGAAAACCACCGCCAACGGGTGTTGTGAGCGGGCCTTTGATACCAACTTTGTATTCATCAAATGCTTTCAAGGTGTCATCGGGAAGCCAGTCGTTATCGCCGTAAAAATCCACTGCTTTTTCTCCGGCATAAACTTCAAGCCAGTTTATTTTTTTCTTGCCGCCATACGCTTTTTCAACTGCACTGTTCAGAACATGTTTCATGGCAGGCGTAATGTCAATGCCAATTCCATCTCCTTCAATAAATGGTATAATCGGATCATCTCCGACAGTAAGGGAACCGTCAGAATTTTTTTGTATAACTGTTCCGCTTTCCGGTTTTTTTAGTTTTTTGTAACTCATTAGTCAGCAGTTTTTTGATTTAAAAATTTTATGAATAATACGGAATTAATAAGGAATTATCATGAACCAGTTGTGCCGCATTATTGATAGAGTTGACTTCTCACACGGATATCAACAAATCAAACTGATCACTTTGACAGGTGCTTTTTTTACAAAATGGATAGAACTATTGCACGTTATATAGACATTATTGAATTCTGCACGTAAAGTTGTTTATGTACTGCTTAGGGATTCCGATGAAATTGAATAGATGAATATGTATATTCAAAAACCGATTATTTGACAGCCAATTCTATGAAATCCAATAATGAGGTGACGTCATGATTAAACCGATGTTTGGCCATCAGCCGAAACCGAAAAAATTCGACCTGCCTCTCAGATATTACGATCCGAAAGAGGATGAGAAACGAAAAGAACGTATCCGTATCCAGAGTCATACCCGTCGGCCCGACAAACAGGGAACACGCATCGTGCTATATGCGGTATTACTTTTTATGGTTGTCTGGATTATTTCGATTCTTTAAAAGTTAATCCCAATTTTTTAATCGAGAATTTCAACACTTGAGTGAACAGATTGATACAGGGGAATCTATTATCAGAAGTATGCCCCCTGAATTGGCCAATAAAATTGCTGCCGGAGAAGTCATACAACGACCAAGCTCGGTTGTTAAAGAGCTGATAGATAATTCAGTCGACGCCGGAGCCGACCATATCAAAGTGATAATTCATAATGCCGGCAGAACTTTGATTCAGGTGATTGACAATGGGTCGGGTATGGGGCCTGAAGATCTGAGGCCCTGTTTTCTTCAACATGCGACCTCCAAAATCAGCGATATCAGCGATCTTTTTAGAATCCGCACGCTGGGATTTCGGGGAGAAGCTATGGCATCGATAGCGAGCATTTCTCAGGTTGAGGTAAAGACGAAACGTTATGAAGACCCGACCGGATATTTATTTGAGATTCATGGGGGAGAAGAGAAAAAACTTGAACCGGTTGCTACTGATGACGGTACTTCTGTAGCCGTCCGAAATTTATTTTATAATGTTCCTGCCCGCCGGCAATTCCTGAAAACTGATGCTACTGAATTCCGGCATATTCTCAGAATCATTCACAATGCTGCACTGGCTCATGCCGATATCGGGTTTGATGTGATTGCCGACACAGACGAAATCTATCGGCTGCCGCCATCAGGCCTTGAACAACGAGTGGCCGAAATCTTCGGAAAACAATACCGGTCAAGCCTGATCAACTTTGAAGAAGATACCAGTTATGTCAGAATTCATGGATTGCTTGGTGACCCGAAGATCACAAAAAAGAGCCGAGGGGAACAGTTTATTTTTGTAAACGGAAGGCCGGTTCAACACCGCTTTCTATCTCATATCATCCTGAAAGTTTATGACAACTGGACCGGTGATAGAGAGTATCCTTTTTACGCTCTTTTTCTCGAACTGGAGCCGGAAAAAGTGGATGTTAATGTTCATCCGGCCAAGATGGAGGTGAAATTCGATGATGAGAGAAGTGTTATTCAGCTTACACAGTCGGTAGTGAAGAAAGCTCTGAATCAATACCTGATGGTACCGGAAATTGATTCATCAGCCAGTGCAGGCAGATCTGATTTTGATACATCTTTCCAGAACCTGAGTGGTTTTAATCAGCCGGATCGTTCGGGGAATATGCACATGCCATCCAGGATTAATTTTGATAGACGTGGTTTTGATGGAAAAGAGGTCGGTCGACAACTTTATAAGAACGACTATGACGAGGAAACTCAGCCTGCAGATAGTGATAAACAAACCGAAATTTCCCGTAATCGGGAATTAGGGTTTT
>SLKH01000062.1 GCA_007134665.1 Balneolaceae bacterium | reverse complement strand
GTAGTTACCAGCGGCAAGCATGAGTGAGATTGTGGATAAGAAGATCAAAAAAAGTAGATTTAAATGTACAGTTCCTCTTTATAATAAATAAATGAATAGATTATGATGTCAGAATTTAAAACGATCGGGACACTTTGCTTGCTTCTTGTAATTACCCTGATCGCTCCTAATAGCTACGCTCAAACTGTCAAATTTGAAAAAATGAAGGTAGCTTCAGAAAGCTATGAAGCTGTTGCTGTCGTTGATATTAATGGAAACGGCCATCTGGATTTGATTTCCGGTGAATATTGGTATGAAGGCCCAGATTTTAAGACCCGGCATTTTGTCGGCCCGATCGAACGTCGCAGCCAGTACTGGGATGATTTTGCAGCGATTACAATGGATGTGAACGGTAATGGCTATAAGGATATCATTTCCGGCGGCTGGTTTAGCGAATCATTACATTGGCGGGAGAATCCCGGTGACAATTCAGAATGGGAGAAACACATTATTGAACATACCGGGAATGTGGAAGCTGCAAGAGGATGGGATGTGGATGGAGACGGACATATCGAAGTTGTCCCAAATAATCCGAATGATCCACTCAGATTTTATAAACTGAATCGGGATGAACAGGGTCGTGCTAACGGTTCTTTCCGGGAATATTATGTAGCAGATTCCCAGGGCCATGGCCTGGGTTTTGGTGATATCAACGGGAATGGCCGCGGAGATTTCGTAATCAGTAACGGATGGCTGGAAGCACCTGCAGATCTTGATAATGGCGAATGGATATTGCATGATGAGTTTAACTTCGGAAGTGCAAGTGTGCCGATCCTCGTTGTTGATGTGAATGGAAATGGAAAAAATGATTTGATTGTCGGGCAGGCTCATGATTATGGGTTGAGCTGGTATGAACAGACAACAGATTCAGCCGGTAACAGAGCCTGGATTGAGCATCCAATCGACCCATTCAGTTCACAGTTTCATACCATGGAATGGGTTGATATAGATGGCGATGGGAACAAGGAACTTATTACCGGGAAACGTTTTCGGGCACATAACGGAAATGATCCGGGAGCTTATGATCCGCTTGGATTGTACTACTTCAAATGGAATGGGGTGTCTTTCGTCAAGAACACAATCGCATCAGGGGCACTGGGAGTTGGAAAGGGTACCGGAATCCATTTTTCAGTCTCTGATCTGAATCAAAGTGGAAAAAATGATATCGTGGTGGCTGGTAAAGATGGACTTTATATCTTTTTTAATCTTGGTATTGATTAAACTGATTCCATTAAACCAGGTAAATATCTTTCTGCTTTATCAAACCTTTTATTTATACTTATAATACTGGTTCATCAGTCGCAGAATTGTCGAAAAAATAATCTATCATTTCGAATGAGTACATATAATACTCTTTTCTTCATCGGTTTATTTATCGTGGGGGCAACAGGTTCCATGGAGATGCTGAACGCTCAATCTTCTTCGTATCAGGATCCTTTTGAACTTTCAAATAATGACAGGGTTGTACTTCTCGGCAACTCATTGATCGAAAATGATTTAAAACATGGATATATCGAATTTTCACTTTCAACGCGCTGGCCGGACAGAAATATAACTTTCCGGAATCTCGGTTGGTCGGGTGATACCGTATTTGGTGAAGCAAGAAGCCACTACACATCACCACCGAGTGCATATGATCTTTTGCTTCAGCAGATAGCAGATGCTGAACCTACGGTTGTTTTCCTGGCCTATGGAGCCATTGAAGCATTTGATGGTGAAGAGGGCTTGTCCGGTTTCAGAGAAGGTTTAATTCAGTTGATTGAATACATCGAGTCTCTCGATGCTAAACCTGTTCTCTTATCGCCAATTCCCCAGTTTCCGGTGACAATTCCGGCAGAGCGTGTAAACAGGCAGAACAATTATATCAGGCAGTATGCAAATGTCATTTCTGAAGTAGCCAGGGAAAAAAACCTGAGGTTCCTCGATCTCTATCACCCATTCTCAAGGATGAGAACACCAACCCGGTTTACCACTAATGGAATCCATCTGAATGAAACCGGGTATTATCACCTGGCTAACATCCTGGAAGAACAACTGGGGCTTCCACCCCGGAGATGGTCATTGACGCTTGATATGAACAGGCATGATGTTACTGAAGCTGTAGGGCTTGAAGTCTTATCTATATCCGGGGATGTAAGAGATCTTGAAATCAGAACGAGGGATCATTTGCTGCCGCTTCCTGTCCCGTCCGGTTCTGTTGGAAATCCTTCGTTTAACCAGATGATGAGGATAAACGGCCTTCCAACAGGAGTTTTTTCTGTCTCTGTCAATGGTATGGATACCTTTGGAGCGACCTCCGCCGGATGGAGTTCAGGTGTTGCAATAATACGATACGCATCCATATTACGGGCCCGGGAGGTTAGAAATCTGATTCTTGAAAAAAATGAGATGTATTTTAATAGCTATCGTCCGCAAAACCGAACATACATTTTGGGATTCCGGTCACATGAACAAGGCCAAAATGTTGACGAATTATATGAATATGCAAATTTAACCCGGCAGATTGAGCGGGAGATCAATCAAATTCGTATGCCTCAGGAACAGATTTTCCGGTTAACCCTTTTAGAAGTGGAAGAGTAAAAAACCAGATAAAACTTTTTATAAGTACCAGGAATTGAGTTGAAACGCGTGATGATTACTAAAGTCAATCTTATGAATGAGATTAAATCAGTTAATGAAATGGTGTTAAGAACTACTCTTTTGTCAGTTTTCATGCTTTTGATTCTCTCATCTTCCAGTTTGTATGGCCAGGATGATTTGAGGGCAATTCCGGATCCTGACCCAATGATTCAGCAAGAGATGATGCATGTACCGGAAGGGTTTGAAATTAACCTTTTTGCATCGGAACCCATGGTCCAGAAGCCTATACAGATGAACTGGGATGCTGAAGGCCGGTTATGGGTTGTAGGAAGTACGGCCTACCCGCAGCCAACACCGGGCGAACAGCCAAATGATAAAATTTTTATACTGGAAGATACCAACAGTGATGGTGTCGCTGACCGATCCACCGTATTCGCAGAAGGACTGACAATTCCCACGGGTATTTTACCAGGTGATGGAGGTGTTTATGTTGCAAATTCCACGGAAATTCTTTTCCTGAAAGATACAACGGGCGACGGTCAAGCCGATCACAGGGAAGTGGTTTTAAGCGGTTTTGGTACGGCAGATTCCCATCATCTGATCCATACATTCCGATGGGGCCCTGACGGAATGCTTTACTTTAATCAATCGATCTACATCTTCAGCCATGTGGAAACACCTCATGGTATCCGGCGCCTGGAAGGAGGAGGTGTTTGGCAGCTACGGCCGGAAACACTTGAACTGGACGTATATGCGCGTGGCCTGGTAAATCCCTGGGGGTTACAGTTCAACAAATGGGGGCACTCATTTCTGACCGATGGAGCTGGCGGTGAAGGGATTAACTTCGGATTCCCGGGTGTTCAGTTTCTTGCAACACCGGGAGCAGAACGCATCATTCGCGGACTGAACCCTGGCCAGCCAAAACATTCCGGCCTGGATGTGGTATCCGGGCGCCATCTTCCGGAATCATGGGAAGGCAGCCTGATAACAAATGATTACAGGGCAAACAGAATCAATCGGTTTGTGCTTGATGAGCAGGGAAGCGGGTTTACTTCCGAGCAGGCTGAAGATATTCTGTGGTCGAATCATGTTGCATTTCGGCCTGTAGATATAACTGTAGGGCCGGATGGAGCCATCTATATTGCTGACTGGTATAATCCAATTATTCAGCATGGTGAAGTTGATTTTCGTGATGAACGCAGAGATCTTGAAAGAGGCCGGATCTGGAGGTTATCAGTCAAAGACCAGCCGCTTGTCGAAGTGCCAAACCTGGTTGATGCAGATCTTGATGAGCTTTTCGAAGCATTGACTTTGCCGGAACAGTGGACACGCAGCCAGGCAAGGCAAGTATTGAAAGAGCGCAGCCGGGATGATGTTATCCGGGGACTCGGTTCCTGGTGGCGAAATCTTGATTCATCCAATGAAAATCATGAGCACCATCTCCTGGAAGCATTATGGGTTTTTCAAGCTCATGATGTCGTAGAAGAAGACTTGCTGAATAAGCTGCTGTCTGCTGAAAACCACAATGCACGGGCTGCGGCTGCAAGGGTACTCTACTATTGGTACGACCGTGTTGAAAATTCACTTGACATCCTGAATAATGTCGTGCGTGATTCGAATCCGATGGTACGACGGGAAGCCGTGATAGCTTTAAGAAAACAGTCAAATGCAGAAGCTGCTGAAACTGCTCTGTCAGTTTTAGATGATTCGATGGATCAATATCTCGACTACGCCTTGTGGCAGACCGTCCGGGAGCTCGAACCTTATTGGCTGGAGAGGATTCAATCAGATTCAGGCTTTCTAAGTAATTCGAGGCAACGGGCCTATGCATTGAAATCGGTAGGAAACAGTGAAGCTGTCAAGTTGTTAGTTGATATGTACATTCAGGGTGATGTACCTGAAGAGTATCAGAATGATGTATTGCAATCAGTTGCCCGATGGGGTACCACTGAAGAACTTAACAGGATCTACCAGATGGTGCTGAATGATAACATGATTCATCCTGAGGGTGCTTCAGCTTATCTGACTGCACTTGAAGAAGCTTCCGCCAGACAAAATTTAAAACCTGATTACGATAATAACAGAATATTTGAATTTGTAAGCTCAGAAGATAATCAGGTTTCATTGAGTGCAATTCGCCTGACTGGTAACTGGCAGCTTACTGAGTACAGGGAGGGATTAATTGATCTGGCGAATCTTGAATCTGGAGATAAACAACGGGTAGCACTCGAAGCACTGGCAGAGATGGAAGATGCAGAAAGCAGACAAATTCTGAGAGATATTGCTGCAAACAGTGATATTTTTCGGTTAAGGGTACTTTCAGTTGTACAAACTGCTTCCTTCGATATTGAACTGGCTGCAGAACTTGCCATCGATATTTTACAAAACTGGGAAGATGAACTCGATCCGGTTGAGCTCTATGCTCCTTTCTTCCAGAGAGAAGAAGGAACCCGGCTTATTGCAGAGAAAATTTCGGAATACGGTATTCCGGAAGATGTTGCAAGAGCCGGAAGGCGTGCGATGCAGCAACAGATTCCGTGGTACAGACAGGGTGATCAGAATACGGCAAATCTTGCTGAAGCGTTTGAAGCATCAGGTGGTGCTCTTCCACCGGAACGAATGCCACAGGATTTAACCGCTCAGCAAATTAATAACCTTGAAAGAGAAATCAGAACTACGGCAGATCCTGCAAGAGGCGAGAAAATTTACAGGATGAATGAACTGATGTGCATGAACTGTCATGCCATCGGTGGGGCCGGAGGCCTTGTTGGCCCGGATCTCAGCAGCCTTGGCCGGAGTGCACCTATGGATAATATTATCCATGCAATGATCAATCCTAACCGGACGATCAAGGAGGGTTATGAATTGACAAGAGTTGAACGGACGGACGGCAGCATGGTCATGGGTACACTGATACGGGAGACATCATCTGAGGTAGTAATGCGAGATGCCGGTGATAATGAAGTTTCGATACCTATCAACAATGTTGCCGAAGTTGATGTAGTTCCGGGATCACTCATGCCGCCCGGACTGACAGCGCAACTTGAACGGGAAGAATTTGTTGATCTCATAGGATTTCTTTCACAACTGGGTGAACCCGGTGAATTCAGGGTTCCTGATGCCAGTCTCGTCAGAAGATGGAGAATGCTGGGAAGTACTAACCAGGTTATTGAAATGCTGAATGAAAGCGGGCGTGAAGACGTTGCATCGGATGACAGCCAGTTACGGTGGAGGTATATGTACAGTCTTGTTTCCGGTGACTTACCGATGGATGAAATTCCGGTGATCGAATCAGAATCGGGTGATCAGTTGAGTTTTTTACGTTTTGAAGTGGAGATCTCAAGTTCCGGCAATATCGAACTGGAATTGAATTCAACAAATGGTATTGATCTGATGGCTGGAAATGAATCGATTTCACCACAAGGTAACAGCTATACTATACATCTCAGTGAAGGGATTCAGCAGATTTCACTGGCTATTGACAGAGAACAGTTCAGGGATGATTACCTGAGAATTCAGTTAGCCAATGCCTCTGAAAATCCTGCCCAGGCACAGCTTGTGCTTGGCAAGTAACATTTAGTTTTGAAGTCGTTTATTCAAT
>SLKH01000033.1 GCA_007134665.1 Balneolaceae bacterium | reverse complement strand
TTAATGATAGCGAGTATGAAAATCACAATGACGATCCCCATGATATAGTGCTGAACAACCAGTTTCACGCGTTCGATGATAGTCTTGATTTTTTTTAACTGCTCGTTGTTTTTTCGTCCGAATACCTGCAGCAGGAATTCCTGGAGGAAGTCCCGGAAAATGAGCAACAAAAACATGTAGATAGGCACCAGGAATATCGCAGTAATCACCGCAGCAGCTCCGGCTAATCCCCGTGTTAAAGCAGCAGTATTGTCTCTTATAAAATCGATGATTGCAGCTTCAATCGATTCGAGTTCGATAAATGCATCGATACCAAACCATGCAATCAGGAACGACTCTGCTCCTTCGATCAAGTCTTCTATTCGTCTTTGAATCATATCTATATCATCGACGAATGCGCTGAGTTGAGAATAGAATAGAAAACCGAGACCAACCAAAACCAGAAATGCTGTGAGAATAGCCACCATAGCAGCGATCACTCTCGGAAATTTATAAGACTCAAGCCACCCGCAAAATGGTGACAACAGTATCGAAAAGAAAATTGCAAACAGCAGTGGCAGCAGAATCGATTTTGCAACGATCATCGCGTATATCGTCAAAATCAACCCTGCAAGTATATACGTATAATTTATATACCACTTTTTATTCAAAGCCATCATTAACTGCTATTTCCGGATATGACAATTAAAAAGGCCTTCCTGATAACTATTCACCGAACATCTCTTCATAATCCTGGATTGAAGCATTGATCACTTTTTTCGCGTGATCCACATCATACACACGCTCGACAAATACATCCTTGTTATCCATTCCGGGAATAAGTTTGTAAGTACCAAAATAGTGCCGGATTCGCTCGATAAGTACAACAGGAAGATCTGACACGTCTTTGACCCCTTCGTAGTATTTATCATTATCCAGCACTGTAATAATTTTATCATCAGCCTCTCCCCGGTCGATCATGTGAATGCCCCCGATCACCCTGGTACTCAATATGACTTCAGTACGGTCAATCGGGCGTTCACTGAGTACACACAAATCGAGCGGATCTCCATCCCCTTTATCTGTTTTGGTAGATAACGACCCAACTTTATTACCGCAATATGTTCTCGGGATGAAACCATAAAGTGATGGCGGCATGGAGGAACTTCTCTGGGGGCGGTCGACTCTCAAATATCCCGTTTTTTTATCCACTTCATATTTAATCATATCAAATGGAGTAATTTCAATGAATGCATTCACAATTTTAGGCGGGTCATCCCCTACATCGAGACCATGCCATGGATGAGGACGCCAGCGATAAAAAGGGCTTGGAAAATTCACTATCTACTATTTTTTTAGTTTTTTAAGTTGACTTAACTATGATAACCGTTTTTCGTGAGAGATGCACAGCCCTGAAAATTCTACTTATTATTTTCCGGGTAGATCGAATTTTTTGCAGCCAGCAGTGTATTCTTCATCAGCATGGCTACAGTCATCGGGCCTACCCCACCTGGTACAGGGGTAATCCAGCTTGCTTTTTTACTCACACTTTCAAAATCACAGTCACCCACCAGTTTGTATCCTTTGTCACTATTTTCATCTGCTACCCTGTTAATTCCGACATCGATCACAACAACTCCTTCCTTAACCATTTCACCTTTGATCAGATTGGGCTGCCCGGCAGCAACAACCAGGATATCAGCACTGATGGTATGCTGAGTCAGATCTTTGGTGAATTTGTGGCAAATGGTGGTTGTCGCTTTTCCGGTACTGTTTTCACGCGAAAGCATGATAGCCATTGGTGACCCGACAATATTACTTGCTCCCACAACCACGGCATGTTTACTTTTCACCTGAATGCTGTAGTATTTAAACAGTTCAAAAATACCTGCCGGAGTGCAGGACCTGAACGTTGGCTGATCAACAGCGAGCCTTCCAACATTCATCGGGTGAAACCCGTCAACATCTTTCCGATAATCGATAGACTCAATTACATCATGGGCTGAAAGATGATTGGGCAGCGGCAGCTGAACAAGAATACCGTCAATCTGGTTGCTTTCATTATATTTTTTCACGATTTGCTTCAGCTCTTTAGCAGAGATCGTATCCGGAAGCCTGTCCGTACCTGTGCCAATTCCTACATCCTGACAGGCTTTAGTTTTTGCCCCGATGTAAGTGGTTGAACCAGGATCCGTTCCAATTTGGATAACCTGCAGATAGGGCCTCCTGTTACCATAATCCATCCACTGAATCACATCTTCCCGGACCTGGTTTCTGATTGATTCTGCAACTTTTTTGCCGTCAATTAGTTTAGCACTCATAAATTTATTTTTCGATATCGTATTTTTTCATCTTGTTGTAGATATGACTTCTCTGGATGTCAATTGCATCTGCAGTCTGGGAAATATTCCAATTATTTTCTTCAAGCTTTTTGATTATAAAGAGACGCTCTGCTTCCTCCTTGAAATCCTGGAATGAACGGTTTTTTCCGATCAGTACATCCAGTGCTTCTTCGTCTTCTTTTTTCCTGGTTACATATTTTTGAACATCCTTTTTCCTGATGCATTTTTCAGGTGCCAATAGTACCAGGCGCTCTACGACATTCTGAAGCTCCCTGACATTCCCTGTCCATCTCATCTGCTTTAGTTCTTCCATTGCATCCTGATCGAATGAACTTCCCGAAAAAGATATATTTTCTTGTCCAAGCTGTTGTAAATAGGCTTCAACAAGAAGAGGTATATCTTCTTTTCGTTCTCTGAGAGGCGGAACCTGAATCGGAATTACATTTATCCGGTGGTATAGATCTTCCCGGAACCTGTTTTCATCAATCTCTTTATTCAAATCCTTATTTGTTGCTGCCAAAACCCTTACATCCACATAGATATCATCAGAGCCGCCAACACGTGTCACCTTTTTTTCCTGCAACACTCTAAGCACTTTCGCCTGGGCTTCAAGACTCATATCGCCGATCTCATCCAGAAAAATGGTTCCACCATCGGCCTGTTCGAACTTACCGATCCTCTGTTGGTCAGCTCCTGTAAATGCACCTTTCTCATGCCCAAATAGTTCACTCTCGAGAAGTTCAGATGGAATTGCCGCACAATTTACATCAATAAACGGGCCCGAACACCGCGGGCTTTTTTCATGAATCCACAAAGCAACCAGCTCTTTCCCTGTTCCGTTTTCACCAGTAATTAACACCCTGCTTTGGCTCGGAGCTACTTTGTCGATCGTTTTTTTAATTTCAGCAATTTGCGGACTTGTGCCAATGATTTCCTGAACGCCATGTAACTTACTTCGCATCTGGCGGTTTTCATTGAGCAGTTTTTTGTTTTCAAGTGCATTACGGATCGAGACGAGTAACCTGTTCAGATCTGGCGGTTTTTCCAGAAAGTCGAATGCACCTTTCTTTGTCGCTTCTACTGCAATCTCAATCGTTCCATGGCCGGAAACCAGAATAACGGGCACATCCCATCCATTTTCCCGGATATTTTCAAGCACTTCGATTCCATCCATTCCTCTCATTTTAATATCCAGTAACACAAGGTCAATATCATTGGAATCAAGGACTTCAAGTGCTTTCTGGCCGTTTTCAGCTTCAAAAACGTCATAGTTTTCATATTCAAGAATGTCCCGCAAAGTATTGCGGATACTCTTTTCATCATCCGTGATTAAAATTCGAGCTTTATTTAAAGCCATTGAATACGTGTTTAGAATTGGTGCTAATATACGGAGTAGAGGTACTCCAATATACGCTGATGTACACCATCAATCACAGCAGTTCTGCTTGTAAAATTATTTGTAGCAATGGTTACAATCAGATCCTGGCCATCGCGTGTTTTCAGATACCCGGAAATTGTCCGGACTCCCGACATAAATCCCGTTTTGCCATAAAACCGATCGATAACCGGGCTGTTATGAAATCTGTATCGAAGGGTACCGGTCCTGCCAGCAATAGCCAGGCTGCTAAAGTAATACTCAAAATGATCATCCGATTTCATTTCAAATAATAACCGGTTTAAATCCGATGCACGAAGCAGATTTGCCGGGGCCATACCAGAGCCATCACGCATGCGAACGTAGTTTGTATCAATACCCTTATTGCTCAGAAACTGTTTTACCGCCTGAATACCGAGTTCTGTGCTTCCCTCCGTTGCAAAGCGTTCAGCAGCAACAGTTTTAAGCAACATTTCAGTATAAAAATTATTACTGTTTTGATTTTTTTCCTGAATCAGCACGTGAAGAGGTTCAGATTTATGAACATGAAGCACCTTGTAATCCTGATCACTCCAGTTACGGTATTGACGGTCTGTTATCAACTGTCCGGTAACACGAATTCCCATTTGCTGCAAATACCGCCTGAATGTGTCAATAAAAAAGAGTGATGGCCAGGTAACCGAAAGGGGTTCTGTCTCATAATAACCTCTTGGCAAGCTGCTTCTCAACACGATTGTGTTTGTACCTAAAATCCTTCTGTACGATTCATTGAACGAAGTATTTGAAGGTGTTATGATTTGTTCATTGATAAATTCAACAAATGGGGTATTAAATGGGAACCACTGTATTTCCGGTGTTGAGCCGATTTCTCCATCTGCAAGTACTTCCAGGTTGACAACATTATTGTTAAATGAGAGCGCATTGGTTTCAACTCCGTAATAATAAGACAAGTCGTCCCATTCCCATCCGCGCGGGTACGGAACATCATCGAAATAACTTTCATTTCCAATGATATTACCCCTGATTTGACGGATTCCCAGGGAATCAAACAGTTGTGTCCACATTTCAAATAAAAACATCGGATCGTCATACAGATCCCCGCTGATCGATGGGTCACCCTTACCCCTGATCAGTATATCACCAACCCAGCTATCCCCCTGCTGTTCACCAATCCCATAGAGGGTGGTTTCAAACCGGTAATCGGGACCGAGGTAATTAAGAAATGCAGCCGATGTAATCAGTTTCTGGGTTGAAGCAGGCCGAATTAAGTGATTCGAGTTATAATTCTCGATCAACCTGCCGGTAGAATCAGTTACAGCTACCGCCCAGAATGAGTCGGCAGCCGGCCCCTCCTCAATGATCGCTTTCAATGAACCGGATACCTGGCCTTTGAGTGGAAAAGACCAAAATGCCGCCATTAATATTAACAGGAAATATTTTAATAACAGGTATCTATACATGATTATTAAAAATCAAAAATCTGATCCTCTTCACGTTTAAAAAGATTGAGAATTTCTTCTGATGTTTCACATTCAATTAATTGATTTCTGAACTTTGAATTGTTCATCAGCCTGGAAATGCGGCTGAGCAATTTAATATGAGCACTGTTTCTGGATTCCGGCCCTACAAGCAAAAAAACGATCTGAACCGGTTTATCATCAATAGCCTCATAGTCGATCGGCTGGTCAAGGATAGCAAAACTTGCATAATTGGTTTCGATACCAGATGCTTTTCCGTGAGGTATTGCGAAGCCTTTTCCGACCCCGGTTGACATAATTTCTTCACGCTCAAACACAGCTCTCCTGATTGATTCAAGTTGCGATGAGTCAACCTGGGCTTTAAGCAGGTCAACCAGTCTGTTGAGTAGTGTCTCCTTATCTTTAACCTTTAGCTTTGGTAATACCGAATCCGTGGATAGAAGTGAGTGGATATTCATGAATATTTAAAAATATTGAAAACTCTTTTAATTTACGCCTGAATATATGGAGTGATTGATCTATGTTTCAAAGAGAATATTTATCAATATGGGGAGGATCAAAAAGAAATACTTTGAAGATTATCTCAGGCAAAAACTTTACTGATCATAGCATAAACAAGGATAAGTCAGTTTACCTAACAAAAAGCATCTGGCGTACCTGTTCAAATCCCGATGATGAGAAACGATAAAAATATACCCCGCTTGCGAGGCCTTCGGGATGAAACAGCACTTCATGCTCGCCGGTACTGACCTCCTGATCAAATATTTCCCTCAGTTTCACTCCATCTATATTGAACAGTTCTATTCTTATCCTCAATGTCTCTACTTCCGTTTGGAATGCAATCCGTGTCTGACCCCTGAATGGGTTTGGAAAATTGCCCACTATTGTAAATGGCGGTGATAACTCCTCCACAGTATCATCTTCAGCAGATCCCTCCATACGCGCAAACACTCCCTGCCTGATTTCCGGTAATAACAAACAAAGTAACATTAACGGAAAAGCTCGAATCATCCCGGATTGATCAATTTTCGGAGTAGTTTAATAGTACCCGGAAGTCATTAATCTGTTCCCCGTCC
>SLKH01000042.1 GCA_007134665.1 Balneolaceae bacterium | reverse complement strand
TTGTCCAATGTTCATAATACGTACCGCATCATCTACTCTCGAATTGCGGTCTGCCCTGATTACTAACGTTGCCTGGGGGTTATTCTGATATTCCTGGCGAATTGTTGTCGACAAATTTCCGATAGCAACCTGTTCACCTTGTACAAAAAAGGTGCCCTCAGCAGTAATAGCCACCGAAATGTGCTGCGGATCGGTTGTGGCCCCGGCTTCAGCCCTGGGAACGTCCACACGTATTCCGAAATTCGTTACAAATGATGATGTCAACAGGAAAAAGATCAACAACAACAGGATAATATCCGTCAGTGACGACTGAGAAAACATCGTCAGAGGTTCAAACTTTTTACTGCCTTTTCTAAAATCCATTACACATTAACCTCGGTTCTGTTCTTTTTCTTGGTCGGAGCCTGCAGCATATCGATGAAATCGGCTGATGCATTTTCCAGTTCAAATACCATCCGGTTAATTTTCCCGATCAGGTAATTGTAAAATCCATATGCGATAATACCGACAATCAAACCGGTTGCTGTGGTAATCAAAGCCTCCCAGATACCACCTGCGAGCACACTTGGGTTGACATTACCCTGGAGTGCCTGGATATCCATGAAAGCCCGGATCATACCTGTTACTGTTCCGGTAAATCCGACTAATGGTGCAACACCGGCTATGGTTGCCAGCCAGTTCATTCGGGTTTCCAGTCCGTAAATCTCCTTCTTTCCGGCGTTATGGATCGCTTCTTCGATGTCCCTGAGTGGGCGGCCCAAACGGCGGATTCCACTCTTCAGGATGCGGGCGAGGGGTTTGTTGTATTTATCACAATGGTCAAGTGCACGTGCCTGGTCGCCGGATTTCAGCAAGGCCTCGATATTGTTCAGAAAAGGGTCAACTTCCATTTGGGAATTATTGACAAATCTCCATCGCTCGGCAATAACGTAAATCGCCAGGATGGATAAAATAAATAGTGGTATCATCAAAATACCGCCCTGAGACAGTACTTCAAAAAATGACATGGAAGCGTCATCCATTAATAATTCACTCAGGGTATCGGCGGGTTCGCCGTCTGCATTTTGAAACAAGAAGTTTATCATGGTTATTATTTTGATGGTGTTACTGTATTAATCCGATAAAATGATTGTCCTGGTAATTTTGTGGTAATTCTGTTGCGGTATTTTGAGCGTCTTCAATGGTTAGAAACTGGCCAATTCCAACTCTCCACATGGTTCCGAGTTCTTCATGGTCAACAGGATAGATTAAAGCCCTGTAGCCTTCATCCTGAAGTTCATCCCGTAATCCGGATGCAAATGCTTCACTGCGTACAGAGTGAAGTATAATACTATAATGCCGTTCGTCAATCGCATGGACTGATCCATAAAGGCCAAATTCTTCAACGTCCGCTACTTCTACATCTTCAATGGCAGGTTGTTCCACTTGTTCCTGCTCATCTTGTCCAGGTGATTCTGTAAAGCTTTCGGTTTCTTCACCAGGAATTTCCATTTCCTCCAAACCATTCATTTCTGATTCAATATCAGCCGGCGCCTGTGGCTGAGGCTCCATCTGCATGATATCAGCCTGTGTTTCCTGTTGATCCGTTGCAGAATCTGTACCTGTCAGATCGAAAGCTACAATGATTCCGACAATGATAACCAATAAAACAACGATAACCGACATTACCGTATAAACAGGATTGTTCTGTTTTTTTCCTGTCGATTTTGCCGGAGTTTTCTTAACTATTTTTTGTTTTTCTGAAGATGTAATTCCTTTCGTGCCTGGTTTGGGATCTGCAGGAACTGTTTTTTTCTTCTGCTCTTCTGGAGGATCCTTACTCAGATTCTTAGTTTTATCCGTTTTTTCTTCAGCTCCCTCATGAACCGGTTTGTCAGATTTTTTTTCGGTTTTTGATGGCTCTTTGCTTATATGATCCGGTTTGTCTTCCTTTTTGCTTTTTTTACCGGGCACTGCAATTGAGCCGTGGTCAAACTGGGCAAAGATATCGCGCTCTTCTTCCTCTTTTTCTTCTTCAGAAGGTTTTAATTTGCTGCTTTTATCCGTCTCAGTACTTTTTTCCTCTTTTTTCTTTTTACTTCCGGATGGAGGTTCATCAGTTTCAGCATCTTCATCAAAACCCCAGATGCTTTCTGACTTTACAGATGTTTTATCTGTTTCACTTCCTGCCGAAGCCTCATCAGCAGGTTTATCTGTCGATTCTCTTGGTTTTTTGATTTCAACGGGATCCATACCCGTATATTTATGGTTGACTTCTGTTTTCAGCTCTTCGGATGGGTCAAATTTCAATTCTCCCTTCTTGGAGAAATAGAACAGTCCGAACCCCTTAATTTCAAGTGCTTTTCCTTTTTTGGCGGCGTCCTGGATGCGGCTGACCAGTTCATCAAGTTGAGATTCAACCGCTTTCTTTTCCATCCCGGTCTTTTCTATAAGCAGTTCAACCAGCTTCTTCCTGTCAATCTTCATTGTTATCCTGATTTTCCGGTGTGAATATTACAACATCTTCAGGGGGCATCATAAGAACCTGCCCGTTCTCCATCTTCTTTTGATGTTGTTTGTTGTGTTGGATTTCAAACCGTCCAAGTCCTTCAATTTGAACTTTGTTCTTTTTTACAACCTCCTCACGCACAACTTCCCTGAAAGCTTTAATAAATTTATTATTCATGAGCTTAAAAGATTACAGTGACGCCTGCATAGACCTGGAAGGGGCGTTCGTTAAATCCATCCCAGATTTTATATTCCTGATTCAGCAGATTTATCATTTTTCCATAAACTCCGATTCGTTCGGTGATTCTCATTTCGAGCTTTGCTCCAAGATTGAGGAAAGGATCAAGTTCCTCATTCTGCATGGTTTCTCTTGAGCCGGTAAAACTTCCCCAGCCTTCCAGCAATATCCTGTCAACCGGACGTATAGATACTGCTCCTTTTAAACCATAGGATTCGGTATATGGTATTTTCTGAGTTGCCGATATTTTAGGATTCTGGTAATAGCCTTCTACATCAAACCAAAGTTTTTCCCTGATCAGGTCAACATCGATCCCTGCATACGCTCTTTGAATGGTTACATCTCTGTATTCAAGAGTAAAATGCCCGGGAATTGTCTCAAGCATCGGTGCAATACCCAATTCAAAGTCTGGCCTCAGGTAAATTGGATAATTTTTTCCGCTGAGATAGGAAGCCCCTATCCGAACCTGGTTATTTGGAAGTGGCTCGACGACAAGTTCAACTGCTGTTTCAAGATTATAGCTGTGTTCCAGTTGGTTATCAGGGAGCAGAAATCTGTTATGCCTGTGATGATCCATTTGGCTCGGATGTTCAGGTTTGCCAAGTAATTTGGCCGACATCGTGATCCGGTCTGTCAGATAGTAACTGGCACGAATGTCCGGTGCAAAATAAAATGCTGAATTATCGGCAGCATCGGTTACATGATAAAAACCAAGTGTTGCATCAACCAGTGTTTTATAGTTAAAAAACCGGCGATACATACCACTTGCACCGAGTTGAGACCACGAATCAGTGTCGTTTTCGAAGCGTTCAAAACCGCCAGCCTGCAAGTCTGCTTTAAAAGCAAATACCTCTTCAATTCGTTGTCCGGCCCAATAATATGCACCATCTAAAGCGACGCCCCAGTCACTGACATCCGAAAAGAAACCGTGTTCAGATTCGTCGAGTGTTATCGATGAGAACCAGGTATTTGCTCCGATATCGAGATGCTCAATATTGTTTTGAAACCACTTGACCCGGGCGCCCGCCGTAATGTCAGAGTACTCTTTTTTCCCGGGATTGAAACTTAGATCATATAATTCGGATTGCAATCTCGGCAGGTAATTAAAATCTGTGCTAACTCCCAGGTTTGCTCCAACGACGGTACGGTTTCCGACTTTCCCCCTGTAATTGGAATCCAGGTTAAAATATCTGAATGAACTGTTTTGATTCAGATGGCTGTCACCCGATGAATAATTCATGGATCCTGACAGCCATTGGTCGGTGGCTACTTCATAATTTCCGAAGAAATCAGCTTCAGCACTCATATAATTACCAACACCGAAACTGGCATAACCGGTTTTGGGGTCTGCGTAAGGGAAAAAACGATACTCAGGTTCTTCGGGCCTGGTCAACTGATCAACAGGAAGCTGTGCGGCTATCTCCTCGAGATCTTCAAGAAACGGAGACCTGTCCGGATCAACCTGGTATACGCGTGACCCGGGCCTGAAACCAAGAATTGGCTGACGCTGAAGCCCTGGAAAACGGGCGCGGTACTGGCTGCGGATTTCAATATCCTGAGGGTCGATATCCGGAAGAAGCGATCCGTCAGATTCCTGAGCCTGCTGTCCCGATACCGTTTCAGAATAGACCAATCCTGCGGCAAAAAGCAAGGATATAAGAAATAATAATTTGCGCATCTGGGGTAAAAGATACATGTTTCGGAATATTGTAATGTATGAAATTTTATTTAGCAATTGAACGGCAAGAGGAAACCTTCTGAAAAAAGTTTTATCCCTGACATTGCCATCAACGTACAAGTTTACTTTTGAGTGTATAATATTTGTCAAACCACAATACAAATGCACCTGTTATGAATATCAAGAGTACAGTGACAGCGTGAGTAATTGTGGCATAGGTTAATGCAGTGACCAGTGGTACGGAGAACAGCAACCAGAGGCTTTGCTGGATAAAGAGATGGTAGCTGCCGATTCCGCCCGGGGTAGGTACTGCAACACCTACTGCAGAGATGACCGTGATGATCATCGCTTCAATAAATCCAAGCTGATAAACCTGTTGCAGGTCAAGCATCATGAATGGCAGATATGCCATTGCAATATATCCGATCCAGATGCCCAGCGTATAGAGAATAAACAGCGGCCAGTTTCTGACTTTTCTGACAGATATGAGCCCTTTCCAAAATAACTTTGTCATCTCAATTAAACGCTTTATAAATGGGTTTTTTAAGGTCCCGCTTTCCTGAAGGTGCAGCATCAGTTTAAATATGGTCCAGGCACTAAAGAATAAGATTAAAAGTATCAGTGGTACAATAAAATAGACGTTTACTGTCCAGCTTTCTGTGCCAAAAATTTGACTCATAACCTGCTGATCGCTGATAAAATAGAAACTTATAAATATCAAAAAGGCAATCAGGCAGACCAGGTCAATAATTCTTTCAAGTACGATGGTCCCAAGTAAATTACTGGTACTTAATTTCATTTGCCTGGCGACGTAAAGCGGCCGGGATACTTCTCCAAGCCTGGGAAATACGTTATTCATCATGTATCCGACCATGACTCCTGCAAAAAGCGTGGATCTCGGAGGTTTTATTTCAATATCATTCAGTAAAAGCGACCAGCGTTCGGCTCTCAGATAGTGGCTGAACATCATTACAGCAGTAAAAGGAGCAATCCACCATAGCTTTATCCCTGTTATCTGCTGCCAGAGTTCCGGAAGGTTTACCTCCCGGAATGCAAGCCATAAGAAGAGAACTGCAATCAGTAGTGAAAAAAGAATTTTGAGAACTTTGCGGGTCATGCGTTATTAGTGTCTCAAATCAATCCGCTCGGCATTATTTGGTATTTCCATCCGGAAAAGATCGGGATCTGCTTCCTGAAATTGCCCGGTTTCAAATCTTGTTGTTAACAGGTTTTCAACCTGGTCGACTGCCCGAATCAGTACAGGATTTCCATGGTCATCTATTGTAATTTCTACTGAAATAAAAATAGCAAACAGGTCATCTGAAGTGAGCCTGATAATCGTTTCGGAATTAACAGAAACTTCTTCTACGTTATAACTGTCGTCAACTCCCTGCAGCATCCTTGATGGAGCAAAATCATCTTCTTCTTCATCATAGTCACTGATCAGGAGACGGTTACGAATTCCATCGTAAACTCTTGAAATTTCACCGTCAACGATCATTATCTGTTCGTCTCCCTCAACCCTGTATGAGTCCTTCCCAATCCAGATTTCACCCTGATTCTGTGAATGTTCCCCGGTGTATGAATCTTCATATTCATGTGAAAAAACAGCATTAAAGATATAACCTTCCTCAAACTTCTGTTTCAGTTGATCAAAAGCCGGAGTTTGTGCATCAAGGTTTACCGGATAAACCAATAAAACACAAACCCAAAGGATGCTCAAAACTTTAAGTGATGTTGAGTTCATCGATAATTTCCTGCAATTCCTCTTCATTTTCCACCAAAACGTCTCTTGCCGAGCTGCCCTGGTATGGGCCAACGATTCCTGCATTGAACAGTTGATCAATGATCCGCCCGGCTCTGTTATAGCCAATTTTCAATTTACGCTGAAGTAGTGAAACCGATCC
>SLKH01000143.1 GCA_007134665.1 Balneolaceae bacterium | reverse complement strand
TTTATTGCCGGCAAAGGAGCACTGCGTGACATAAAAATGTCTGCCCGGAATGCCGGTGAGTCTGTTTTTGGTTACATGCTGGCATTCAATGTCATAGCCAGGGACTTTGTGACTGGTGACACATCATTTGCCGGCCACAAAATCGCATCGGTTCTTTCCCCGTGGATTGTACCAGCCGCTGCACTGGACCCTTTCAGAGTTGCTTATGATGAAAACATAGCCACGATGCGGCATCTGCAATTGAAAGATGATTTTCGTTTCGATATGAATTTTGAATTATTTCACAAAAAGGATGAGAAATCAGAACCTTATAAACTAAGTTCAACCAGTCCAAAATACCTGAGATGGAATTCAACCCAGGAACTCACTCACTTTTCAGTAACCGGTAATGCTGTGGATACAGGTGACCTGTTTATCAGCGGCCCAGTAAGTGGCCCCGGCCAAGCCGCTGCATCCCTGGTGGATTTATCTGATTCCGGAAATCATGTGATTCTCGTCTCCGGAGGTGAAGAACGCAATTCGCTTCAGGATGGTGATTCATTAGTGGCAACCGGTTATGGAAAACATAACGGAGAACTTATCGGGTTTGGAGATTTATCATTTACTATTGATTCTCTGTTCTGAAAATTCACTATTTGAGAAGCAACATTTTTTTAGACAAGCTCTGTTCGTCCGAAATAAGCCTGTATATATAAACACCACTTGCAAGATCGGTTCCCCTGAACCTCACGTTACTATGGCCCTGCGGATAAACCTGGTCGGTCAGAGTTTTCACTTTCCGGCCGATCACATCATAAACATCAATCCGGACCTGCTGGCTTCGATCCAGGTAAAATTGAATAATTGTTTCAGGATTAAACGGGTTGGGATAATTCTGATACAAAGCAATTTGTTCCGGTATAATACTTTCTGCACTCAACCTGTATCTTATCGGATCTTCCATTTCAGCATCCATATGTACGATTACAACTCCAACCTTATTAAGTTCCTCCCATGTCCACCGGGTCTGGATATCAGCCCTGAAATCGTTATTAACCAGGCTTAAATATTGTATACTGCCATCTCTGAAAAACCCAACCAGGCCGATGCCTGCCGATTCCTCGTCCGTTCTGACTGAAATAGCCGGATTCCCCGTCTCAAATGTTCCCGGTTCAATCATGATAAAATTTGCAGCGAGCGGCTGTACCGGGCTTTGGAAAGAAGTACTGTCAGGTAACTCACGGAACTGCCAGTTGTAATTAGGGTCAGGATACATTTCACGGTTCTTAAAACCGAAATCCCTTCCTGAGTTGGCTGTCCCAGTTGCCAGGTGCCAGGCCAGGTTTTCAAGATGCTCATCTTCAAATGTGGTATGATATTGTGCCAGGCTTTCACGCACCGCATCAAGGAATATTTTCTCGGGGTCCTCAATAAACTGGTTCCACACATCGACCCAAAATTCCATACCAAACTTCTCAGCAAAATATAACTTCCAGGTGAAGTGGTTATAAGCGACAGGAATGGAATTTCCGGGACTGCCAAATATGGATGCAAAACTGGCTGACGACGGATTTGCAGCAGATCTTAAAAAATGAAGGTTGTCATTGACATCCTCAAAAACAATATCCTCTGTCATCGTTGCATCCATTTCACTCCATGCAAGCGATCCTGCCTCTCCTCTCCAGAGATTTGTTGCATACTGACTTGCATGCTTGAATTCATGAGCAATCGAAGCATAAAGTGCCCCGGCCTGATTCCCTTCAGGATGATTATTCGGGGGAAAGTTTTTGTAATTATGATGCAAAATCATAAAGGTAGTTGATTCGATCCCTTTTATACAGGTATACCCGTAGTTATTCTTGCCCAAATCCCTGAATCGGATTTCATATGGTTCAGTTTCTCGGATTACAGGATCTTCAAACCCAAGAGTGCCGATCAGATGATTCCAGGTAGAATCAATCGCAAAAGCTGTGTACTCGATAAAATCAGGGATCCCGCTGCCGTTAGAATCAGCCTTGGGTACGGCATGACGAGAGCCGGCCGTGTCGTAATGAATAATGAATTTGCCTGATTTTGTTGTATGTGAATACCTGGTTGGCGACAATTCACTGCAGACTGTATCGATATACGATTTCAGCTCACTTCTGACATCAGCCGCGAGGTCATCACCTGCATTTTGAAACTCAGCAAATAGCGGTGTAAGGCATCGTGTAGTTGTTTCTTTCCCTTCAGGAATAAATGCTGAATGAGCCCTGGAAGGGTCAAATGCGACATAAAACTTTTGTTGCAATGCTTCTTCATAAGTCAGGTTCCCCTTCTTGTATTCCATTTCAATTTGATAGAATACTGACTCTGAAGTAATTGTATTCACTTCAATCAAATCCTGACACAATACAGTTAACGGTATCAGAAATACAGAAACAAGTATAAATAAACTGATTCTCATCTGCTGGCCAACAACCTAATGTTTTTCAAAAGTTAGTATAAATAACCGTAAATTTGAGAAAATTTATGAAAGACTAATATTGTGCTAAAACATCAACCGGCAACAGGCGTTAAGCTGAATAACATAATTTAAAACACGATCAGACCTGAAGATGTACGAAGTAATTCTCTACTATAACTTTACTGAAGTCTCTGACCCGGAATCCTTTACCTTTGAACATAAAAAAGCCCTGAAAAATATGGGAGTTAAAGGCAGGGTTTATATCAGCAAAGAGGGTATCAATGGGACCCTTGCGGGCACTCAGGAACAGATGGAAGAGTATAAAAAATACCTCAGAAGCCTCGACGGATTTCACGATACTGAATTCAAGACAGACCATTCCGATGAAATTCCATTTGCGAAACTGATTTGTAAAGTCCGGGAAGAGATCGTTGCTATTCATGTCGATGGGTTAGACCCGGCTGAAGGAGGCAGATATCTTGAACCATCAGAATGGCGGAAGTTTATGGAATCAGACGAGGATTATGTTCTGATTGATGTCCGAAATAATTATGAGTCAAAAGTTGGCCATTTCGAAGGTGCGGTTAAACCGGATGTTGATACATTTTATGAGTTTCCTGAATGGCTTGAAAAGATTGACATCCCGAAAGAGAAGAAAGTACTGATGTATTGTACCGGAGGTATCCGATGTGAAAAATTTTCCGTACTGATGAAAAAAAAGGGATGGAATGATGTCAACCAGCTTCACGGCGGTATTCTTCGCTACGCTAAAGAAGAAGGTGGAAAACACTACAAAGGAAAATGTTTTGTATTTGATGACCGGCTCGTCGTACCGGTTAACAAGAATAACCTTGAGCCGATTGCAAGGTGTGAAATTACAGGAAAACCGGCAGACAGCTACATCAACTGTTCCAATATGGATTGTAACAAGTTATTTATCTGTTCCGAAGAAGGTGCTCAAATAATGGAAGGTTGTTGCAGTGAGGACTGCATGAAAAGTGAATACAAACGCCCGTTTGACCCGGATAACGCATTTAAACCGTTCAGAAAATGGTATAACTATTTCGGTGACGATTTCAAGAAAAAAGCTGCCGGATCATAAAGCGGTTTATCAGCCAAAATGTAAATGAATATAATCCGGGCCTTGCATTTCTCTTATTCATCTTTAAAAAATGCCTCTGCAATAGCTGAAAATCGTTTGGGCTTGTCAAGAAATGCATAATGGCCTGCATGGTCAATCACCACTAGTGCACTGTTTTTCAATCCGCTTTCCATTCTTTCCGCCTGATATAACGGGGTTGCATCGTCATTTTCTCCCCAAAGCAGTAATATTTCGTGATCAATCTCCGGTAATAACTGGTCAAGATGTTCGGTCACCGATTTTACAAAAGTCTGACGCATCACCCCTGACAATTTCGAGTAATCGGATGAACCTAACATTTTCCATAACCTGCTGTTTCTGAGCCATGTTAATGAACGTTCACGCAGCTTCCCTGGTAATATGAGAAAAGGAAATTTTAAAGTTTTAGCTGCATATTTTTTCAAATAGAATGTCGTACTTCGTTTCGGTTTCATTCCCGCTCCACCGGTGATCAGCACTTTATTGAACCTGGATTTCACTGAATCCCTTGCCAGCAATTTCAGGGTTATACGGCCTCCATAAGAATGTACAAGCAGATCAATCGTATTAAAATCGAGTGCTTCAACAAACGCTTCAACCATATCCGCGTAGTCATCAATTCCCCATGGTTCTGATGGTTCAGGAGAGTTCCCGAATCCCGGTAAATCAATCAGGTAGCATTCCCGTAGGTGTGCAAGCAACCTGGCGATTGGTTCCATGACGCGTGAACTGCTTCCCCAGCCATGCAGCATGATTAACGGCTTCCCTTCTCCGATCACCGAATAGGCAATTTCCCTGTTTTTATATTTAAAAAACCGGCTCTTTTTCTCCATCAAAAATATTTACTGTAAGGATTTCTTTCTGTTCCGTTCATATATAAAACAAGAGAGAGTTGCCTGAACTACTTCAGGGTAATCTCAAATTATTCTATATCCAAAATAAAATAGGAGGTTTCATGCGGAGAAAACTATTCTTTTTTCTTGAAAAGTTGCAAGTAACCCACAGGGAGAGAATTGCTATTGGGTTATTGGTAGTCGTATTAACTGTATTAGGATTTCTGAATCTCTACATTGAGCAGAGAGCACACTATGATGAAGCGTATTACGAAGAGCTTGAACAAATTTTTGGTGAACGTACCCGTCAGCTTGATCGTGAAAGAGAGCAGATTATGGCAAGGTATCATCCAGAGCTGACGCTGGCTGAAGAGATAACAACTCAGCAGGTTCAGATTGCATCAAATGATACTCTGCCGGGTGAAAATCCGACACAAATTCAAAATAAAGCTGAAAACCTGGTCAACATAAATCAGGCAGGAACGGCTGAACTGCAGACACTCCCGGGAATCGGGCCTGCTTATGCTGAGAGAATCGTCGCATGGCGGGAAGAAAATGGTGAGTTCAAAACTGCAGAACAACTGCTTGAAATAAGGGGAATCGGCCAGCGCAGACTCGAATCAATCAGGCCACTCATTACCCTGGCCGAAGATAACTCCGAATAAATCAATGAAACATTTTATAGGTTCGCAGGATATGATCTGATTGCCGGGTTGTGCTGAAAGATGGATTAAACCGGTATTTACCATTAGTTGTTCAAGAATGATGTATTCAATCGTTATTGTAAATGAAAAAAGCTATTTTAACCCTGATATCGAAACAGCCAGGGTTTCTTATTTTAAATTAAACTCAGAAACCTTTGTGTTTTCCCGACAAACGTGTCGGGATCGGCACCGAACACTTTCGGTGCAAAAAAGGTCTAACGACTTTTTTAGGTTAAATCAAAAATTAGGATTTAATGTCGAACCGCATTTTATGGGCTGATGATGAAATCAATCAGCTAAAAGCACATATTATATTTCTTGAAGGGAAAGGCTTTGAGATTACCCCTGTTACAAATGGTGATGATGCGGTTTCAATGATTAAGGACAGGCATTTTGATATCGTATTTCTTGATGAACAGATGCCGGGTATGGATGGATTGGCAACACTGGAAATGATCAAACAGATTCAACCTTCACTTCCGGTAGTTATGATCACCAAAAGCGAAGAAGAATCAATTATGGAGGATGCGATCGGCGGGCAGATATCCGATTATCTGATCAAGCCGGTTAATCCCAACCAGATCCTGCTTACTGTAAAACGACTACTCGACAGACGCAGGCTTGAAAACGAGAGAATCTCACAATCCTATTTAAGACAGTTTAATGAACTCTCGGCCAGATTTAATTCGGGTACTGACTGGCTTGGTTGGATCGACATATACCGGCAGCTTACTCGATGGGATATGGATCTCGAACAGGGTGATGAAGCTTTACAGCAGGTCCTTACAGACCAGTTTCAACAAGCTAATCAATCATTTGCCAAATTCATTGAACTCGACTATAAAAGCTGGATAACGAATCCGGAAGGAGACCGGCCATGGTTGAGCCCGGATGTAATGAAGGAGTTTGTTCTGCCTCACTTCAAAAAAGATAAACCTGTTTTCTTTTTTCTGATCGACTGTATGCGGTTCGACCAGTGGCTTCTGTTTGAACGTATTTTGAGTGAAGACTACCTGATTGAAACAGATTTCTACTACTCTATCCTGCCAACAGCTACTCCTTATTCAAGAAACTCCATATTTTCAGGCCTGATGCCGCTTGAAATCAAAAAGAAGTACCCTCAACTCTGGGAAATGGGACAGGATGAAACCTCCCTTAATCGAAACGAAGAGGAATTACTTGGCCGCCTGTTTCAAAGAAAAAGAATCGAGAAATCATATAAATATGAAAAAGTTCTTCAGGCAGAAGAGGGCCGAAGGCTGGCTGACAAAATCATCAATTATACACAGACAGATCTGACGACAATGGTCTATAACTTTGTAGATACATTGGTGCACTCCCGGTCCGATTCCGATGTGTTACGCGAACTCGCTCCGGATGTATCTGCTTTCAGGTCTTTGACCGAATCCTGGTTTATGCACTCATCACTTTTGCAGATGTTTCGGGAACTGGCTGACAAGGATGTTACCATTATTGTTACCACTGATCACGGAGCAGTGCGTTCACTACGCGATACCAAAGTTTTTGGCGACCGTGATGCCGCCACTAATCTCAGGTACAAATACGGCAGAAACCTGAAGGCAGACAGCAGTGCTGCAATCTATATCGACAAACCGGAAGAGTATATGCTCCCCATTCAGCCTCCGGCAAATAGTTTTATAATTGCGAAAGAAGATTATTATTTTGTTTACCCGACAAACTATCACAGGTATCAAAATCGATACCGTGATACGTTTCAGCATGGTGGTGCCACCATGGAAGAGATGATACTTCCGATCGCTACGATGAGGCCCAGATAGAAGTAATGGAAAAAAGTTATCATTCCAGCAGTGAAGCTGAGACAATGGCTATTGCTAAAACTTTGGCTGAAAAAGTGATTGCCGGAGATATCATCTGTCTTTATGGTGAACTTGGTGCAGGTAAAACTCATTTTGTCAAGGGATTTGCCGAAGCATTCGGAATTTCGCGTGAGCAAGTGAGTTCTCCTACATTCAATCTGATCCAGGAATACGTGGGAACAGATGGATTGATTCTCTACCATTTTGACTGTTACCGGCTTGAAAGTATTTCTGAAGCACTTGAAATTGGTGCAGAAGAATATTTTTATGGAGATGGCGTTTCAATCATCGAATGGCCTGAAAAAATTTCAGAACTTTTACCGGATGACGTTATTCAGGTATTCATATCGGTTACTGACGAAAACAGCCGGCTTATTAATATTAAATATCAAAAACATAATTAAACCCAGAGATGGCAACACAGAAGAAACGACTGTCATACAGGCTCGACCTTCTCCCTGTAATCATGCCGTTCCACAGACGGGCATCAAACCAGATTCAACTGGGAGATCTTGTCTACTACGGCCCAAGCCCTGAATATTATGGGATTGGAGAAGTGATCAAGGCGGAGGACGGGCATTGTGTGGTCGATTTCAGGGGTACCGGTCTCCTGGGTATTCAAAAAGATGTCTTCTCAAATAAATATATCATCCCTATTCACAAACTGAACCTTGGCCATATCCTGAAATCTACCTGAAAAAGATTACCGGTCTCTTCCAATCAGCCAAAAAAGAATTGACAGCAAAAGCCCCGGATAAAAAGGTTCAATTCCCATAAATGCGTAAGCATACTCTTCAGATTGATAATAGGTGCCAAGTGCAAGCCAGAGAAATGATACACCCGTACATCCAATCAGCGTTGCATGAACATAAAAACGTTTGAGCCTGAATACTGACAAGTAAACACCCAGTACAGGAATTAATAGCCCCGGAATAAATACCGAACCGAGAACATACCACAGATCAATCACGCTGGGATATATGATAATCAGTACAATTGCCAGTAGAGCCGCAATCAATATACTGATCCGGGTAAGCAGGTTGCGATCGCTTGCAGGAAAGAAGCGTGACAGGAAATCGCGCCCGAGAGTCTGGCCTGACAAGAACAGGTAACTATCAAGCGTTGACATAATTGTTGCAAGCAAGGTTACAAAAAAGAGTCCTTTCAAACCCCATGGAAGCAATGTTTCTGCCAGTTTAGGGTAAACAAGTATCGGTTCCCCCAGGTCCGGCCCAAGAATCGCCCAGCCGTACATTCCACAAAAAGCTGTCAGAAAATCAAAAAGGATCCAGAACAGAATAGAGATAAAGATCCCTTTCCTTGCAGTTTCCGGTGATTTCGCTGCAGCAGCTCTTTGATGAAAACTGGGGTCCACAAACGTCCATAGTGCGATAAAAAACCAAACGAGTATATATTGAATGCTGTGACCACCTGTGATGTCCCTGTATTCTTCAGGAACAGAGACCCATAATTCTCCCAGCCCGCCAAATTCAGCTGCAGCAAAGAAAATGAGCATAATAAAACCGCCAAACATAAGGACAATCTGCAGGATATCTGTACGCAAAACAGCTCCAAAACCACCAATCGTTACATATAACACTGAAAAAAGAGCCACTAATGTAGCATAAAAAAGAAAAGGGCCTGTACCTCCGGCCATAAACTGAAACAACAAACCAAGCATCAGTATGTAGGGAGCGGGACTGACCAGTATAAAAATGGGAATTGCACTAATTCTGCCTGCATATTCTCCATATCGGTTGGCAACCGCTTCCGGAATACTCAGCGCCTTATTCAAGCGGATTTTACCCGCAAGCAGAATTGCAAAAAGTGCGGAAAAAAAGTAAAAAGGAACTCCAAGTATAAGCCACTGGGAAATACCAAACTGATAGCTGTATTCTCCTACGCCAAGAATTCCTCCATACCAGGTGGAAACAAGAGTGGCTACAAAAGCCGGCAGAGTCACTTTTCTGCCGCTCAGCAGGAATTGCTCTTCATCCTCATCCAGCCAGCCTTTTTTCAGGCTCAGCCAAATCAACAGCAGGAAGTAAGAACCGATCAATACCCAGTCGATAGCTATAAAGGAAACTGTCAATGATCCTGTTTTAAAGTTGCGATAAATATCAGAAGGTCACCGCTTTCATGGATGATCTCTATCTGATCCTCGAGTGTTCTGTTTGAAGTTCCGTCACGCTTACCGATTTCAAGAGTCTCAGAATCGAGTGGGAATTCAAGGCCCTTTGTGCGGATTCCTTCTACTAAGCCCTTCAGCGGGTAAAGGGAAATAGTGGTACCAACTGGCAACCGTGCTGAATAATGAGGCGGAAGAAGAAATGAGACGCCATATTTATCAATGAATACAATCTTTCTGAACTTGTCGTTATATCGTTTGAGTACTGAAAGGTTTTTTAAAGTATGATCGAGTCTCTGGCCAAAAGCACCATAAATCTCAACACGATTGATATGTTGACCGAGGATATAATTCAATGCTTTTTCAAGATCATTCGTCTCCTGGTCAGTATCCCTGATAATGGTCACACCCCCTTGATCAACTGGTTTGTAACTGTCGAAATCACCGATAATTACATCCGGTTTTATGTTTAATTTATTGGCTATGTTAGCACCACCATCAGCAGCAATAAACATGCTTGATTTATTAACAGAGGCAATAAATTGTTTTTTAGGTGGTTTTCTGCCATCACAGAGTATGACAGCACTTTCATAAGCCATAGTGTTCTGATTCCCAAAAAATCCGGATTAAAATTGGAATACTGTGCCTGAACCCTTTTTTTACAAGGCTTCAGAAACATTTTGAAACATGCCGGTGAAAATTTTAATACTGGCTGCCCGATCACATGCGGCCAGGAATTTAAATAAAATAATTTAATCGAATATCAATAGATGTATAAGGAGTTCATTCAACAAATTAAAGAGTTCAATAGTATAGGTGTTTATTCACACATACGCCCAGATGGTGACTGCATTGGAGCCCAGGTTGCGATGTGCCTGTGGCTGGAAAAGAACGGAATTAGGGCTCTCGCTTTTAATGACAATCCGGTTCCGCATAACATGCAATGGCTGACAAGTTTTTTCCGTATTGAAATTCCGGATGGCGAATTGACTGCCCAGTGCGATGCGTTCATTGCGCTGGACGGGAATGCACCTGCCCGCTTTGGAAGCTATGAAGACTTCCAGAGAGAATTCCGAAGGCCTTCTTTTATGATCGATCATCACCCGGACCCGGTTGATGCGTTCACATTTAGTATATCGGTTGAAAAAGCTTCATCTACCTGTGAACTTATCTATAACATTTATAATGAACATGATCCGGATCAAATAGACCGGGAAGTGGCAATGGCTCTATATACAGGCATTGTGACAGATACCGGATCTTTACAGTATGACAGCGTTCGGCCCGAAACGATGGAAGCTGCGGCTGACCTCCTTCGACGGGGTGATTTTAAACCCAATGAAGTCATTGAAAAGGTTTTTTCGAATAAGAGTCCCCAACAACTAAAATTACTCAGCCTGGCACTTAAATCAATTCAGCTTTACGAGAGCAATCAGATTGCAATCATGTACGTTACAAGAGAAATGCTTGACAAGACGAAGACTTCCTCTGATGATTGTGAAGGTTTCGTAAATTACCCGTTGAGCATTGCCGGAGTCAAAGCAGCATTGCTGTTGAAGGATATCGATGACAACGGCATTAAAATCAGCCTGAGATCCCGAAGTAATGTAGACGTAAATGAATGGGCAAAAGTACTGGATGGTGGAGGACACAAGAAGGCAGCCGGTGCCTGGCATCCGGGCCCTCTATCGCTTGCAATCAATGATTTGGTGAAAATAGGTGTTAAACAGCTTAAAAAAAGTGAAGACAAGAGTGTTCTTTCTAAATAAAAGATTACACTTATACATAACCATATTGCTGATCATCTGGATTTTACCCGGATGCAATGAATCGAACCCTGAAGCCGGAGGCAGTGAATTACCGGATACCCTGAGCCACTTTTCGGCTACACTTGTAGAAGAAGTTCTCAATAATTACAGCGAGGATGTAGAATCTCTTGAAGAACGCTATCAACTGATTGATGCAATCAGCCACAGCAGAAAAAATGCTATTACCAATGCTGTTGAACACGTGAGTCCGGCTGTAGTGAGTATCACTGTTACGGAAGTCGTGGAAGGAGGGGGCACGATGCAGGATGAATTTATCAGGTATTTTTTCGGCCAAACACTCTCAAGGGAATTTACAAGTACCGGGTCAGGATTTATTATCAGTGAAGACGGCCTGGTTATTACCAATCAGCATGTCGTCGGGAATAATGCAAAAGAAATCGTTGCATCCACTCTTGACGGCAGAATCTATGACGTAACACTGATAGGGAGTGACGAGCTCACCGACCTTGCACTCTTGAAGATCGAATCTGATGAACCTCTTCCCTTCGCTGAATTCAGTGATTCGGATGAAGTGATAGTCGGTGAATGGGCATTGGCACTTGGAAATCCATTCGGGTTGTTTGAAGATGGCCAGCCGGCTGTTACTGTCGGTGTGGTTAGTGCCAAAAACCGGGATTTTCGGCCCGACCCGAATAATCCAAGGGTTTATATGGATATGATTCAAACAGATGCAGCGATTAACCGCGGTAATTCCGGCGGCCCGCTTCTCAACAGTGAAGGTAAAGTCATTGGTGTAAACACATTTATCTATACAGGTGGCACAAGTGCCGGCTTTGTGGGGCTCAGCTTCGCTATTCCAAGTAACCGGGTGGAACGTATCATCAATCAACTGCTGACCACCGGCGAAGTAGCACTCGATTATGATCCGGGAATGAAATTTACATCCATGACAGAACAACTCATCTACCGTTACCGGCTACCGTACCTTCAGGGATTGCTTGTAACAAGTGTAAACAAAGATGGCCCGGCTTTTCAAAGCGGCCTGATGCCGGGTGATATTATTCTCCGAATCGGAGATGAACGGGTACTAAGCGAAATGCATGCCTGGGCTTTAATGCGTGAATACACCGAAGGAGACCTGATGAATCTTGAAATTCTGAGAGACGGTGAACCTTATCATACAGAAATGCTTCTCCGCAAACGTGTAAGCAGTGAAGAGAGTGAAGAGTAGTTCAAATTAATTCAACTTTCATTCTCTGATTTTCTTTTGAGAAACTCTTCAACTCTTGATCTGTGTTCATCGTGTTCCCAAAAATGAGAAAAAGGTTCAAGCTCTTTTCTGATCAGCTCTCTTCTGTTCACAGATGTATTAAGTGCTATTGATTTCAGATTGTGAATAAACATTCGATCATTGCGAATAATTGATTTCAGCCATTTATTGGCTTGTTGCTCCAATTGATCGTGTTCAAACCGATATTCGATCAAACCTGATTCAACAGCAGTCTTGCTGTCGATTACAGCCGTTTCTGCAAGCCACAATAGTGCTTTCGATCGCCCAACCTTTTCAACCAGCCTGGTTAGCCCGCCCCATCCGGGTGGCAGATAAAATTTACCCTGGGTAAAACCGAACCTGGCATTACTGCTTGCAATGACGAAATCACACGCTAACATCAACTCCCAACCACCACCATAGGCGGCACCATTCACGAGTGATATAGTCCAGCACGGAGCTTTTTCCAGGCCGGCAAGTATAATCTGAATTCTTTCAGCCATTTTCATTGCCGGCTCAGCATCCCTGATCTGATGAAATTTCCGCAAATCACCGCCTGAAATAAAAAAATCATCAGATCCGGTTATAACAAATGCCCGTATCGACTCATCGGAATGGATCTGTTCAATAGCAGACTCCAGCTCATCCATAACCTCAAAGTCAACCGCGTTCTTTGCTTCCGGCCTGTGAATCCGAAACCATAATGTCTGACCCGATTTTGAAATCTCTGCAGCCATCACTCCTCGTTGTGAATAACAGGCCCCGGTTGACGCGCTTCTTTTAGCAGCCAGAGCAAATAATCTTCATTGCCTTCCTGTTCAGTAACAGTTAATGACACCACGCACGGGCATTCATAACTGTGTAATTTTTTTACAATTTTGGTCAGTTCATTTACATTGTGATAGGGAGTTTTGGCAATCAGAATCGCTTCCCGATCGGTTTCTACTTTACCCTTCCAGTGATACATCGATTCCATCCCGTCAATAATATTAACACAAGCTGCCAGCCTGGCTTCAATGATTGCCTTACCGATTTTACGGGCTTCATCCCTGTCTTTGGTGGTGATATAGACAAATCTCAGATTTTTAAACATGGTTAATAGTGGATGAATACTTAATTCAATGTTTCCGGTAATTGAGAGTAAATATTAGTAATCCCGTTACCTGTTAACAATAACAAAATATTAAAGTTTCTGATACCCAATACAAGGTATTTTGATTAATGTAGAATATAAATGAATGACAGATTCAATTTCATGGTTCTGATGAATAACCAACAGGGTTGAACTCCGGTAGAAATAACTGTATTTTTGGAGGCTCTGACTCCAATGATTTGATGCTGGAATAATTTTGCAGATGATTTATTGCGAGAGTGGCGGAATTGGTAGACGCGCTAGATTTAGGATCTAGTACCTTTATCGGTGTGGGGGTTCGAGTCCCCCCTCTCGTACTCCGGCCTGTAATCGATGGAGTTATTAACACTATTTGAAAATTAGAAGGAGACATATTCGTGGACATTTCTGTTCAGGACCTCACGTCCGTAGATAAGGAAATTACAATTAAAGCCAACAGGGAAGATCTTGCACCGAAATTTGAAAAAGCTTTCAAAAAATATCGCGGGCAGATTCAGATGCCGGGTTTCAGGCCCGGAAAGGTACCCTTGTCGATTGTCAAAAAACGATTCGGTGATGAGATCGAGATGGAAGAGATCAACAAATACATTCAGGAAGTCTTTGAGAAAGAAGTTGTTCCTGAACACGATCCCATTGGTGAAACGGAAATGGTGGATCTGCAGTGGGAAAACGACCTTCTCGAGGTTAAGTTTAAAATCGGTGCCAAACCCGAGTTCGAATTAAAAGACCTCTCAGATATTCAAGTCGATAAAATGGTTCATGATGTGACGGACGAAGAAGTGGAGGAAGAAATTGAACGGACGCTTGAACGGCAGGGGAACTGGGAAGAAGTAGATGGTAAAATTACGGAAGACCACCGTGTCATCGTTGATGCCCAATCTCTGGATGAAGATGGTAACCCGATTGAAGGTGAAACAGATGAAGATCAGGCACTGAACCTGAAAGATGAAGGTGCCGAAGAATTTCGGGACGCTTTGACGGGCAAAAAATGCGGTGACATCGTGGATATGGAGATGGGTGAAGGTGACCAGGTTGACCGTTTCAGAATTCATATCAAGAAAGTTGAGAAATCCAATAAAGCTGAACTCAACGATGAATTCGCAAAGAAACAATCGAACGGGGAAGCTAAAAACGTTGATGAATTCAGAAGTTTCATCAAAAGCAAAATGCAGGAATACTACGATCAGACAAGTAATGATCTGTTCCGGCAGGATGTGATCAAAGCTATGACAGATGCTCACGAATTTGAGATTCCGGAGGTATTTGAAGCACAGATCCTGAATAACTATGTCGAATACCTGAAACAGCAATCAGGGAATCAACTGCCGCCCGATTTTAACATGGATGATTACAAGGAGAGAATGAAAGGCCAGGCTCTGCAGGAAGGCAAATGGTTTTTCATAAACCAGTCGCTGCAGGAAAAATTTGACGATATTGAGATCAAGCCTGAAGATATTGATGAATATATTGCTGGCGAAGCAGCAAAATATGGTGCTACTGTCGATCAGATGAAACAATATTTTGCTCAAAACCCGAATCAGCTGGAAAGCCTGAGAACAAACATCCGCGAAAACAAGATTTTTGAAAAGTTAAAAGATGCTGTTAACATTCAGGAGTTGTCAAAAGATGATTTTCGTGAAAAACGGGACAAAGACGACGACGTTAAATAAACAATTTTCTCAGTGTAGCTAAACGTTATTATCAATAATTATGTCGATTAAACAACCGTTACTGGAAATACCGGATATGAAAGAATTCTCACAGATACAAAATAACCTGATCCCGATGGTTGTGGAAACCACCAGCCGGGGCGAGAGGGCGTATGATATCTATTCACGCCTTTTAAAAGACAGAATCGTATTTCTGGGTACACCGGTTAACGATACCGTTGCCAGCTCAATTATTGCACAGATGCTTTTCCTCGAATCGCAGGATCACGAAAAGGATATCAACTTGTATATCAACAGCCCGGGCGGGGTTGTCTCGGCAGGCCTTGCAATATATGATACCATGCAATATGTTCGCTGTGATGTTGCTGTCACCTGCGTGGGTATGGCGGCCTCGATGGGGGCAGTTCTATTGGCTGCCGGACAGCATGGAAAACGCAATATCCTGCCTCATGCAAGAGTTATGATCCACCAGCCCCTTGGAGGTGTGCAGGGACAGGCAAGCGACATTGAAATTGAAGCCCAGGAGATTATCCGTATCAAAACACAGCTCAATGAAATACTTGCTAAACACTGCGGTAAAGATCCGGATGTGATCCGGGAAGATTCCGACAGAAATAAATGGATGAATGCGAAAGAAGCACTCGAATATGGACTGGTTGATAAAATTATGGAGAGGAAACCAGACAAATAATTCTTTTAAATTGTGAATATGGAGACAGGCTATGAGTAAGAAATCAGGCAGTGATATGGTTCACTGTTCATTTTGCGGCAGAACGAGTAATGAGGTAAACAGCATGGTTGCAGGCCCGGATGTATATATCTGCGACCGCTGTGTTGATGATGCAGCCAGTATAATTAAAAGTGACCTGGCATCCCTTGCACGCCGGCGGGATAAACAGTATAAATCGTCACTCAAACCTCATGAAATTAAATCCCGGCTTGATGAATATGTTATAGGACAGGAGTTAGCTAAAAAAACCCTCTCTGTTGCTGTCTACAATCACTATAAAAGAATTAATGCTTCTGTAACGGAAGGGTTTGAAGATACAGAAGTGGAAAAAAGCAACATCATGCTGCTCGGCCCTACCGGTTGTGGTAAAACCCTGCTTGCCCGAACACTGGCAGACATCATCGATGTCCCGTTCACGATTGCCGATGCTACCGTTTTAACTGAAGCCGGATATGTGGGCGAAGACGTGGAAAGCATACTCAGTAACCTCCTACAAGCTGCAGACTACGACGTGGAGCAGGCCAAACGTGGTATCGTCTATATTGACGAAGTGGATAAGGTAGCCAGAAAGAGTGATAACCCTTCCATTACACGGGATGTTTCAGGTGAAGGAGTTCAACAGGCATTATTAAAGATCCTGGAAGGTACTATAGCAAATATACCCCCTAAAGGAGGCCGTAAACATCCTGAACAGAGCTTTATACAACTCGACACAACCAATATACTCTTTATCTGCGGTGGTGCTTTTAACGGACTTGAAGAAATTATTGCACAAAGGCTCTCTACCAGCTCAATGGGTTTCCATTCGGTGGAACAGGTAAAACATGATAAAAACGATCCTGATATTTTCACCTTTGTTCAGGCAGAAGACCTTCAGAAATTTGGTTTAATCCCGGAGCTGATCGGGCGCCTGCCGGTAATTTCAGGTTTACAGGAACTTACAAAAGAAGCGATGGTTGAGATTCTGCTTAAACCTAAAAATGCGATTACAAAACAGTATCAAAAACTGTTCAAAATGGAAGGTGTGGATCTCGTATTTGAGGAAGAAGCACTCGAAAAGATTGTAGATAAAGCTATGGAACGGAAAACCGGAGCCAGAGGATTACGATCAATCTTGGAGAATGCCATGCTAGACATCATGTTTACTCTGCCATCTCAGAAAAACGTGAAACAATGTGTCATCACTGGTGAAACGATTGATAATAATGCTCCGCCTGTTTACGAAAAACAGAAAGCATCTGCCTGAAATTTTACAGGTTGTCACGGAAATTTTACAGGTTCTGCCGGTTCAGGTACGCCTGAGTGCCGGGTGGCTCAGAGCTGAATACGATAAAATATAGCAGGCAAACAGTTGAGGTTTGTACCATCAGTTTGCCTGGTATCTATTTCCTTCTTCTGAACTCAAATAGCCTGGTTCTTTCTATTCATTTCTTCAGGCCTGATAACACACGCACAGACTTTACGTTTATCCTGTAACATTCTTTGGCGTACATGCCATTTTTTGGTTTATTTCAACTAAACCCGACCGAGTTATCAAACTGAAGATCTATGCAACTCTTTTTCGCCACCAACCGGATTAAAATTATTTTAATTACCCTCCTGATAATATTGGGTGCCGGTTCTTACCTCTATAACCAGTATCTGATCGAAAAAATCAGGGAGCAGGAGAGCTCAAGTGTTGAGCTTTGGGCAAAAGCCATTGAATTTAACAGCCAGCCTGTACACGACCAGGTAAGTACTAATTTAAATAATGCTGTCAATATCCTGTCTTCAATTCCACAGGTTCCGGACAGCGTCATTACCATGATTCGCGAAGCTGAACACTCCAGGTCTACTTACGATTTTGTAACCCAGAACCTGGTTACCGGGGGGCAGTTCAGGGTACCCACAATTGTGGTTGACAGTAACGGAGAGATCCTCCACTTTGAACTGGTTAATGAAAATCAGCTTGGGCCAGAGCTCATTATGCAGTTTGCTTCAATCCACGACCCGGTGGAGATCATTATCGGAGATGAGCAGGTACAGCAGACTCAGTATGTTTATTACGGAGAAAGCCAGACAATCCAGTATCTCAGGTATTTTCCATATTTCCAGTTTGGCCTTCTCGCACTACTGCTGGGAATCGGATATACGACCTATAGAAGTATTACCAGGTCTGAACAATCGAACCTCTGGGTTGGTATGGCAAAGGAAGCCGCACACCAGCTTGGCACGCCGATTTCGAGCTTATATGGCTGGATACAGTTGTTGAAGGAAAAGACCACGGAAAATACCGAAGCAGGATCGATTATTCATGAGATTGAAAACGATGTGAAACGGTTGCGTGGTGTTGCAGAACGATTTAACAAGATCGGATCTGAACCTGAATTGAAGGAAATGAGACTTGAACCGATTGTGGATCAGGTTGTTGATTATATGGAAAGCAGGTTGCCACAACTGGCCAAACATGTCGAAGTAAGAAAGTCGGTACAAACCAATGCAAAGGTTCGTGTAAATCCCGAATTGTTTCATTGGGCGCTCGAGAACCTGATAAAGAATGCAATGGACGCGATTCGTGAAAACGCTAATAACTCCTACCTTGCTGTAAAGGTTGACCAGCTCGAAGATGAAGTTTATATCGATATTGAAGATTCAGGAAGTGAAATAAACAAAAAGTACATCAATGAAGTATTTAAACCGGGATTCAGTACCAAAAAGAGGGGCTGGGGACTGGGCCTGAGCCTGACAAAACGGATTATTGAGGACTACCACAAAGGAAAAATTGAGATTCTCCGTTCCGATTCGGAAAAAGGTACTGTTATGAGGGTGACTCTGACTGCCACAAGCCGTAAAGGCTAAAACAGTTCCGGAGATGCGGTGTTACAGAATCATCACTTCAGATGACCTATTCGCATCAATCGCTTGCAAAACCTCTGTTTTGAGCATATTCCATCAATTGAACCTTCAGCAGGTTTCTGCCACGGTGCAAGCGCGAACGTATTGTTCCGATGGGTACATCCAGCATATTGGCAATCTCTTCATAAGTAAAACCTTCCACATCACAGAGAAGTACAACAGTTCTGAAATCTTCGGGAAGCTCTTCGAGGGCATTTGTGATGTCATCATCCATCAGTTCCCGGTACATTTTATCCTCGAGATCGGAGGTATCGGTTCGCTCAGCCCTTACCGTCTCATAAAATGTAGAGACTTCATCATAATCAACTTCCTGGGGTTTTTTCGACTTCTTTCGGTAATTATTGATGTAAGAATTCTTCAGAATTCTGAATAACCAGGCTTTTGCATTCGTTCCTTTTTCATAACTGCTGAAGAACCTGTAAGCTTTGACAATTGTATCCTGTACAAGATCTTCAGCATCATTGGGATCAGTAGTCAGCCTCAGGGCAAAGTTATACAATGCATCCAGGTGAGGAATAATCTCCTTGTTAAAATCTTCCTGCTTTCTTATTTCTTGTTGCGTAAGCTCCGCCATCCCGTTTACTTTGAGCTCTGAAAAATTAAACTTTTATCTGCCTGTCCTGCTAAAAAATATACGATCTGAACCAAATACTATTTTGACTGCCTTTTTGTAACACAGAGAAAAATAATAACGAAACGGATTTTCTGCTAATAGTTACTATTGATACGATCGTTAAGAGAAAGTGATTAATCGTTTTTTTACGTTGATTGAATAGTACATATCCTCCATAGGGTTTACCTCTCTAAATTGTCATGATTACAAGTATATCATATATAGCATGAGTCCATGCTGCCATTCCAAACCCTCTTATAACATAAATAAGATTTAGTGCTAAGCCAAACAAAAAGCGAAACAAAAATGACCCGATTGTAAATGGATCTCCAAATTCACCTACATAATGCACATAACTGAAGCAAAGTGCAGCCACGATTACTGCTGATGCGTATGCCATCCATTTTTTTGTCAGAAACGTTCCGAATATCCATACCAGTAAACTGACCAAAATGACCCTGAAAAATAGTTCTTCGTACAGGCCTGCCCCGAGTGAAAGTGCAAGCAGCTGCAATTTTGGCAACTCTTCAAGAGAGTTTTGAGCTGAAATCATGAGCAGGGATTGAACGATCCCGGAAATCAAAATTGCAAGCAAAATTGCATACAGTAGTGCTTCAGCAAGCATCAATAAAAAATAACGTTTTTTGACACTTTTCAGCCGGTGCCTGTCGCGCCATAATATATATACTCCCGCCAAAGCTGCTATCAACAAGGTAATGGAGAGCGCATTGAATCCTAAAACACTGAATATCGCTTTAAACCAGGCATCAACCGAAATACGAATCAGGTATTCTGCATCCGGCTGGGAAATCTGAATTAACAGTTCATATAATAAAAGCAGAGGCAGGCAGATAAGGTAACTGTATAGAAGTGATCCGGATTCCCGGAAATAGGAATTCCTGTTCAGAGCTGCCTTCATCTGTTAATCTTCCTGGAAAATCGTAGCTGTCGCCCGGGCTGACGATAAAAAATCAAGTATTTCGAATGCCCGATGAGATAATTTTATTCCCTCACCGGAAAACCGATCGTTAATTTTAACATAGACTCCCCGTCCATTTTCGGGATTTTCTACATAGATAATACTGCCAAGGGCCATATTCGCATGTGCTGCAGTAAGCTGATCCGGATTATAAAGTTCACCGCTTGTTGTAGTCGTTGCCGTATCACCGTCATTATACCGGTTAACAGACACATCGCCCAAATCCCGCAGCCCGGAGCTTTGCCGGAATGGATTCTCGAATGTTCTTGAAGGAGGTAATATGACAGTTATGCGCTGCCCGGTACTCAGAGACTGAACATCACTGCCGGGATTTAACGCTTTGAGCTCTTCAAGGTTCATTGAGAACCGTTCCAGAATAGAATTCGTATTCTCCCCGGCTTCAACCCTGTAATTGACAAACCTTCCCTGCGGAGTTGATTCTTCAAAATCTTCACCCACTACAGGTGTGGCCCGGGTCTCCCTGACTACCAAACGCTGTCCTACTCTGATAAGATCATCCTGGAGGTTATTTAATTGCCTGAGTTCATCTGTAGTCATCCCGTGTTCACTGGCAATCCTGTTCAGATAATCACCGCTTTGAACAGTGTAATAGGTACTTGCAGCTACAGTTGGTGCCACTATCGATTCCCTCGTTTCCCGGGGTTCCGGTGCTGGAATCGATTCAGAAACACCTGTTGTTTCAGGTTCATCATCAGCATATATAATCAATTCCTGGCCAACCGAGAGTGATGTAGTTTCTATGTCATTCCACCGCTGAATTTCTGCTATCGAAACATTATAATGGCGGCTGATCGAGAACAGTGTTTCCTGAGGTTGTACAGTATGAGATATCGCACTTTGCTCCT
>SLKH01000349.1 GCA_007134665.1 Balneolaceae bacterium | reverse complement strand
TTGGGGCGAATCACCATGCAACCGCGAACTGGGGAGTGATCAGCCAGTTTTGCTTCTTTCACAACATCCAGGTACCACTGAGAATAGTCTTTATCGCGATTCGTTATCTTCTTTGACATTATAAAAGTAAATTAAATCTGAGCTTGATTGGTTTTCGGCTTCTTTTGCAGGTATAAAATAGGTTTGATTGAGGTCAAGTAAAAGATCCTTTTAACAGGGAATTATTTTTTTTGAAAATCACTTCATCATTCCCTTCGAAAAATGTTATATTTGGGACTCTTTAATTTTGGAATGGCGTGGTAGCTCAGGTGGTAAGAGCGTCGGATTCATAACCCGGAGGCCGAGGGTTCGACTCCCTCCCACGCTACGGAGAAAAAGCCCCGTTGTATTACTTTACAATACGCCGGGGCTTATTTGTTATTAAGGAGAGCAGGGGAGGGGTTCAGGACACTTATCAGTTGGGTAATGAAAATGTAACATAAGCATCCCCTTTCGGCGTCCCGACTCGTGTTCCGCCGGCAGTTACTATCGATCCACCGAAATTCTGAGTGCCGGTAACCGGAATACCCTGTTCCGTCAATTCAGGGTACTCGCCCAGAGGCACTTGCCAGACCAGCTCTCCGCCGGGTATACCATGACAGCTTGCACAATTTGCATGATAGAAGTAACGACCCCTGGCCAGAATATCACTTTCATCTATTGCCTGTACTTTCACTTTTCTGAGAGAATAAGTAGTACCGAAATCATTAGCATTAATATACAGCATATTGTTGGCCGGGTCATACGATGCACCGCCCCACAAAGAACCGCCTCTTGTTCCGGGATATGAAAGGGTTTTAACTGTATCAGGTGGTGTGAAAGATCCATTCAATCTCACCGGTGCGGGTATTATAAGCGCGAATATGTCCTGGTGCGGCACCCCGCCCTTCTCCAACAGTTGACCCCATGATCAGCAAATACAGGAAGTTTTTTAAGGGGAATTTGTTTTCAGATGATAGTCATTCCAACCGACAAATGAATGATTAAGAAAGTTCACCCATATTCTCATATTTAGTACCATGCAGTTTCCTGGTTTTGAGCTAAACTTCAGGTTGGAGAACTGGGTAAACTTTATTTCGGGGGGATATGATATCCCGATTACGAAAACGGCGAATAATATATTGCTGAAGTGGGTATCGCCATGTTGGTCTGGAGCCGGATGCAGTTCAATGATGTATCTCAGCCAGAACGGGAAGCAGTATTTAAAGCATTGCCTCTGATTTAACAATGTGAGTAAATATAAAACCTGAGCTATGGAAATACGTCTAACTATTGAATTCACTGGTTACTATGCACCTTATTGTTAAAAACAATTAAAAAGTACATTAATATTTGGCATATTTTATTTATATGAATTCATTAAGCGAGTGTGTCTCTGAATAAATCTAAATGACTATGACACTAAAAATTGCGGGCAGAAATATGCTTCTGCTCTCTACGATTCTGATATTACCGTTGGCATGTACGGACGAAGAAAGTACAACTGATACTGAACCTGCTATTTCAATTACAGTTGCTGAAGCGGAAACGAGAGATTTATCTCAAGCATTCACTGTTTCATCTGAAGTGATCTCATACAAAAGGGTATATGTAGCATCCAGATTGTCGGGGCTGATAGATGAAGTACATTTTGAAGAAGGAGATTATGTTCAGAAGGGGGATATCATGGCACGTCTGGATGTTCGGCAGCATGAAGTTGAATTAAAACGTGCAGTTGCAACCCTGAATGAAGCAAGAGATGTCTATGAGCGGACAAGCACTCTTTATGAGACGGACGCTGTTACGCGAGCTGAACTATTAACTGCACGCCGGGATCTGGAAACGGCTGAAAGTGATGTTGAGCTTCTGGAACTGTTTCTTGAATATGGCGAAATCACGGCCCCGATGAGTGCAATAGTAACTGCAAGGCTTGTCGAAGTTGGAAATAATATTTCTGTAAATGAACGTATGTTTACGATTGCCGATCCTGACCTGCTGGTCATCCGGCCGGGTGTTTCTGAGCTGAATCTTGCCGGACTTGAAGAAGGCCAGCCGGTTGAAATTCGTCTGGATGTATATCCGGATCGTACATTCAGTGGTACAATCCGGCGTATTTTTCCTAATGTAGATGCTGAAACCAGGTTGTTTACTGTTGAAGTAGAGCTGATCGAACAGGAAGACAAACCGGTAGTTCGACCCGGGTATTTGGCGAGAGTCCGGTTTGCTGCTGATGAACGAAGGGGAGTTATTTCAGTTCCCTCTGAATCTGTCGTACGGCGTAATGACACTTCCTACCTGTTTGTATTGAATGAAGATGAAAACCGGGTAACTCAAACTGAAGTTGAAGTGGGGGTTCAGAGAGACGGATATGCAGAAATTCTATCGGGTATTGAAGAAGGTACAAGAGTTGCAGCAGCAAACCTTGATGCACTTGAAGATGGATCCGGCATCCGGGTAGTTGGAACATTCAGGCGGCACGGTTTCAGAAACTGACAGGGGAAGTAATATGAATTCTCAAAAGCCGGCTACACATCAGGATAAACAGAAAGAGTATAGAGGCATTTCATCCTGGGCGATAAGGCGCCCGGTCAGTACCATCGCAATCACATCCGTCGTGATTGTATTAGGTATTCTTTTCTCCGGCCGACTGCCGGTTGACCTGATGCCGCAGATCGACTATCCGCATATACGGGTGGTAGTCAATTATCCCGGAGTAACCCCGGAAGTGATTGAGGAACAGGTGACACGGCCTCTTGAACGAAATCTCTCTGCAACAGAAAATTTAACAGAGATACACGGCAGGGCATCGGAAGGCCGCAGTTACATTGAAATGTATTTCGATTTTGATACTGATATCGATATCGCTCTGCAGGACGCCAGCAGGCAACTTGAACGTGCAAGGACTGAACTTCCGGATGGCATCGATCCGCCGAGAATTATGAAAATGGATCCCTCCCAGGATCCGGTGTATGAACTGGCAATATCTTCACCGGTTCGGTCACCTATCGAAGTGCGTGACTGGGTTGACCAGAGGCTGGCTCCACAGTTGCTATCCGTACCGGGAGTCGGTACCATAGATATTGCCGGTGGAATGGAACGGGAAATAGATGTTGTAGTTGATCCAGAGCGGTTACGTTCTTACCGTCTTACCATTGATGATATCAGCACCATACTTGCAGGAAGGAATATAGACCAGTCTGTAGGGAATATCACATCGTATGAATATGATATCATGGCCCGGACCGAGACCAGGTATCGAACGGATCGTGATGTTGCGAATACATTGATCCCCCTGGCGCAAAACGAGCGTTCAGTTCGGCTGTCAGATATTGCCATGGTTTCAGACAGCCATCGGGAGCAGCGGCTTTTTGCATACCTGAATGGAGAAGAATCGGTTCAGGTAACTATCATGAAACAGCCCCAGGCAAATACGGTAGCTGTTATTGAAGGTATTCAACGCCGAATGGAGGAATTGCGTGAATCAGGCTTTATTACGCCGGATATCGAATATGAGACGATAAGAGATGAATCATTCTTTATTACTTCATCGATCGCATCGGTGACGTTGGCGGCAATTTTGGGTGGCTTGCTTGCCATGATTGTGATACTGCTATTCCTGGGCAGTATCCGAAGGTCGTTGATTATCGCACTAATGATCCCCGTTGCAATTATTGCAACTTTTGTGCTGATGACCGTGTCGGGATTGACCCTGAATATCATGAGCCTTGGCGGGTTGGCACTGGGTGTAGGTTTGCTGATTGATAATGCTATTGTGATGATTGAAAATATTTTCCGGCACCAGGAAGAATACGGTAAATCGCCGGTTGAAGCAGCTCATGAAGGCTCGCGCGAAGTTCTGTCAGCAGTGGTTGCAGGTACCATGACCAATCTTGCAGCAGTTCTGCCTTTTCTGCTGATTACTGGCCTCGCTGCACTTTTATTCAGGGAACTGATATTTACCATTGCATTTGCAATTGTGGCCTCGCTGATTGCCGCTATCACTCTTGTACCCAGCCTGTCTGCTATGTTCAGGGGAGGAGACAGAAATAAAGGATTTTCAGGTACATTCATTGTCAGAGGATTTAACCGGGGATTTGATCGGTTTCGGGATGGATATCATTCGGTACTTGCATTTACTATCAGAAGAAAATGGGCTCTGATTATTGTTGCTATCATTTTCCTGGGAGGAAGCATCTACCTGATGCGTAGTTTCGGGACTGAATTTTTACCTTCTGTGGATGATGGGAGAATAACGATGAGATTCACACTCCCATCCGGTACATCCATTGAGCCAACCAATGAGGTAGCTGAAATGATACAGGAAGCAATTGAAGAGATGCCTCATGTTCAAACAGTCTATATGACAGTCGGTGGTTATTTCAGGGGTGGTCAACTATCAATCCGGGGTGGCATGATTGATATGGTTGTTCAACTGGTACCACACCCGGAGCGCAGAGGATATCGGGCAGAACAATGGGTTACTGAATTTGGAGATAAAATTTCGGGATTGGGGTTGCCGTTTATTCAGGAACGAATCAGGGGGCCGCGGATCGAAGGATTGCAGACCAGCCTTGTTGATGCCGATATTGCAGTTGGTATTGTAGGTGAGGATCTTGATCTGCTTGAAGAGCTTGCCAGGGACGCATTACAGCGTCTTGATGGAATACAGGGGATCGGCAGTATTCAGGTTGGACGTGATGAACGGGTGCCGCAACTTTTAATCAGGGTTGACGAAGGCCGGGCTACACAGCATCAAATATCATCTGAGAGGGTTGCGAGCTTTCTGCATGGAGCGGTTGAAGGCGTTGTACCAACGCAATATGTGGAAGGTGGATTTGAATATAATATCAGGGTCCGGTATCCCCGTGAAATAACCGGTACTGTAGAAGGGTTGCGCCAGATTCCAATGACAAACCTGGCCGGGCAGGCTGTCCCCCTCGGGAGCCTTGTATCATTTGAAGAAACCACCGGCCCGGCGCATATAGAACGTTTCAATCAGATTCGTGTGGTATGGGTAAACACCACGGTAAATCTGAATGAAGCGACAGTTGGAGAGGTTGGGAATCGCGTGCGTGAAGCGATGCAGGGTTTTGACCTTCCGGATGGCTATAGCATTATATATGCAGGTGAGCAGGAAGCGATAGAGGAATCAGCAAAGTCTTTACAACTTGCAATTCTCCTGGCAATCTTCTTTGTGTTTGTTGTAATGGCTGTCCAATATGAAAAGCTGTTTAGTCCTCTGGTCATCATCAGTTCACTTCCGTTTGCGCTGATCGGAGTAGCTGCAGCGTTGTGGATCACTGGGTTGCCACTCAGTGCTTCAGTATTATTAGGTATTGTATTTCTGACTGGTATCGTGGTGAACAATGCGATCCTTTTGGTCGAATTTGCAGAAAATTATCAGTTAAAAGAAGGACAGTCACTGGAAGATGCGATCATTGAAGCCGGCAGAGTTCGATTCAGGCCGATACTTATGACCACATTGACCACCATCTTTGGTATGCTGCCACTTGCAATTGGAATAGGTGAGGGCTCAGAGATACTTCAGCCACTTGCAGTAACAGTCATCGGAGGGTTAATAATTGGCACATTTCTTACTTTAATGATCATACCGGGAATGTACATGCTGCTTGCAGGGTTGTTTTCAACAGTGAGAAAATGGGTAAACTGAAAAACAGCAGCTTTTAAATTAACCCGGTCAGGAAATATAATTAATCAATCAAAATCATGAACCAGAGAAAACTTGTAGTCATCGGAGGAGATGCGGCCGGGATGAGTGCTGCATCAAAAGTGAGACGTGAACACCCGGACAGCAAAATCACAGTATTTGAAAGGGGAAATTTTACATCCTATGCTGCCTGCGGAATGCCTTACTTCATTGCAGGTGAGGTGGATTCTTATGAATCACTCATTGCCCGGACTCCTGAAGTTTTTCGTAATAAATATGATATTGATGTGCATGTATTACATGAAGTTGATCAGATAGATCCGGATGGCAAAAAGGTCAGGGTAATTAATCTTCAAAATGAAGAAGTCATTTGGGAGTCCTATGATGATTTACTAATAGCAACTGGAGCTTCACCCATGACACCCGATGTGCCTGGCATGGATGCGAAAGGTGTTTTCAGCCTTTCCGTACTTCAAACCGGAATTGATGTTTTTGAGGATGTTAAAAAGTCGAAACCGGGAAAAGCTGTTATTATTGGAGGAGGATATATCGGGATTGAAATGGCAGAAGCCCTGCTGAACCGTAATATGGATGTATCATTAATTGATATGGCTCCTCAGGTTATGCCGACCATGGATCCCGATATGGCCGGGTTAATATCGGATTACATGATCGAAG
>SLKH01000228.1 GCA_007134665.1 Balneolaceae bacterium | reverse complement strand
AGGGCTGCCGGCCCTGCACTAAAATTATGTACTCTGTTCATGTTTTTAAAATGTATGTATGATTAGTCCTGATCTCAGTTTTGGTTCAAACCATGTTGATTTTGGTGGCATTAGTTCTCCTTCATCAGAGACGTCAACCAGCTCTTCGATAGCAGTCGGGTACATACTGAATGCAAGATCAGCAATCCCGTTATTTACGAGCCGTTCCAGTTCTTTGGTGCCTCTTATACCACCAATAAAGTCTATATTTCTATCAGTTCTCGGGTTTTCAATCCCGAATACAGGAGAGAGAACTCCGTCCTGCAATCTTGCAACATCAAGATTCGCAACGACATCATCGTTAATGGGTTCCGGTAGTTGAGCAGAGAACCATTTGCCGCTATAATAAATTGAAACCATGCCTTTCTCTGCAGGTTCAGGTGAAGCTCCTTCTGCCAGGTTGAGTTTGTCAGAAAGTTTCTTAAACTGTTCATCTGAAACTTTTTTGATCACCCTGTTATACGCCATTATTTCCATCTGATCGATTGGAAACAGGACTGCCGGGAAATAGTCATATTCAGCTTCTCCAGGGTAGGAGGAATTTTTTTCACGAAGCACTGCAGCAACTCTGGACGCACTTTTGCAACGATGGTGTCCGTCAGCTACATAGAGTTTTGGAATTTTAGAGAATGCTTCTGCGACATCGGCAGTTACCGAGATTTTCCAGATGCGATGCCAAACTCCATCATCACTCTGAAATTCGATTACAGGTGCAGATTTGGTCATCGTTTTATTCATCTGGAATGTGATGTCAGCAGTATCCCTGAATGTCAGCATAACTGGTTCAGCATGAGCCGATTGAGTAAGTATATGACGGGTGCGGTCATCTTCCTTATCAGGCCTGGTCAGTTCATGTTTTAAAATAATATCATTATCATAATCTTCAACGGATACACAGGCGAAGACACCTGTTTGTTTTCGATCTGATGTTTCAAGCTGGTAAATATAGAATGATTGATTTTCATCCTGGTGCATATTTTCACTCTTCAGTAATTTTTGAAGATTTTCGGCACCTTTTTCATATACTTCGTCTGCATAAAGTGAAGTACCTTCAGGAAGATCAATTTCCGGACGTATGATATGAAGAAAACTATCCGGTTTACCTTCAGCCATTTTACCGGCTTCTTCAGAATTAATGACATCATAGGGTACGGAAGAAATTTCGGCTGCTTTTTCAGGTTTGGGTAACCAGCCTTTGAATGGATGAACAATAGCCATGAATTACACAATTTTGTTATTTTTCAGATGCGTTCAATAATACGCAATCTATTACTCTAACTCAGCTTAAAATCTGTTAATTTCTAAATAAAAAATACGCATGGATTCAAAGATAGATGGAAAAAACATAAGTCCGGATCAACAGGAGCAACTGCTTTTTGTAATGCTTGTTCAGCAACATCAGCAGATCGCCATGATGGGTATGGGCAAAATAAAAAATCCGGCAACGGATAAAATAGAGAGAGATTTGAAGTCGGCAAAATTTGCAATTGATACACTGAACATGCTCCAAAAGTATACCGATGGGAACCTGCCTGAAGAATTGAGTGATTATGTGAATCAAACGCTTACAAATCTTCGCCTGAATTATGCCGATGAAAAGAAAAAGGGTGATGATAAAGAAGAAAATGAAAAAACCGATTAATCCGGTAGATGCGGCTGGTGGAGTACTTTTCAGAAATGTTGAGAGTCAAACAGATGTGCTTTTAATTTACAGGAACGGTGTCTGGGATTTGCCAAAAGGCAAAAAGGAACCGAAAGAATCATTTGAGGCATGTGCAGTCAGGGAAGTGAAGGAAGAGGTGGGAATTGAAAATGTTCAGATAATCGATTATATCATGGACACATATCATGAATATGAAATAAATGGTAAAAAAGAGGGAAAGACAACGAAATGGTATGCAATGCAGTCGAATCAAGTGAATCAAGAATTTTTTCCACAACAGGAGGAAGGCATAACGGATGTTAGCTGGAAACCGTTAGATCATGCGAAAGAAATTGTAGGATATAAGAATCTTACAGAGGTACTGACAACGTTTGAAGGCTTAAATAAAAAAAAGCGCACTTCGTAAAAAGTGCGCTTTTTTAAAAATTTGATGTCAGAAATCAGTTCTGTAATCTGAATACAATTGGAAGGCTATACTGAACTCGTACAGGCCGTCCCCGCTGCATTCCTGGCCTGAACTGGGCTTGTTGAACTGCCCGGATGGCTTCTTCATCACAACCGCCACCGATTCCCCGGATAACCCGCGGATCTTCTACCTCTCCTCGTTCATTAACGATAAACTGTACATAAACTCTTCCTTCTATTCCAGCCCGGCGAGCCATTTCAGGATACCGGATTCTGCTTTGAAGTTCGGCGAGTCCACCTATGAGTTCCGGCATCTGTTCTACAACCACAAAGAAATCTTCTTCAGGCTCTTCTTCTTCCTGCGCAGGCGGGGGAGGAAGGTCCATTGGCCCGCTTAATGAAAGTTCCGCATCGATCTGGAAGTCGATATCTTCAATAATTTCATCATTCGGAACTTCTACCGGCACAGGCGGGCGAGGGGGCGGAGGAGGTGTCTCGATATGCTGAGTTTGAATTATTTCTTCCATTTCGATGACTTCCTGCTCATCTAACACATATACCTGTGTTGCTTCACCAGTTAATTCCATCCTGAATGCAATGATGAAAATAATGAGTGTAATTAAAACACCTATTTGCATAAATACAGTATGGTAGCTTCGTAAATCTGCGTCAGGATTTTTTCTTTTCTTCATTTCGAGTCACCACCAATTTGGTTGTTGTCTTTTACAAGTTGATAATAGTATTAAATTATGTAAGTATCTAAACGCTAACTATACAAAAATTATTTTAACAATGACAACAAAAAAACAGACTAAAAATTGGTGGAGTTGATTAACTGTTTGGTTTATAAGGGATTATTACTTTGTTAAAAAAAGAGATGCAAAAGGGTAATAATGACAAAGTGAGATTTTCCGGGAAAATTCATTAAAAAAAAATGAAATACTCGAGTGTAATTAGCTTTTTATTTTACACGTGCAGTTTGATAAAAAAGAAAGCGAATCAGAAATAAAAAAAGCGCGACATTTGCTAAGTCGCGCTTTCCGGTAAAAATGCTTTAGATTAATTGAAGGCTCAATTTTGCAATTGAAATACGACAGGAAGGCTGTATTGTACCCGTACAGGCCGCCCCCGCTGCATTCCCGGCCGGAATTCAGCTTCACGGACAGCTCGGAGTGCTTCTTCGTCAGCACCACCGCCGATCCCCCGGATAACCTGCGGATCTTCAACACGGCCTTCTTCGTTTACAATAAACTGCACATAAACTCTTCCTTCTATTCCAGCCCTTCGGGCCTGCTCAGGATACTCAATTCTGGATTGAAGTTCTGCGAGTCCGCCAATCAGTTCCGGCATCTGTTCTACAACAGTAAAGAAATCCTCTTCAGGTTCTTCGTCTTCCTGGGGAGGCGGGGGCAGATCCATTGGGCCATCAAGCCTCATTTCAGCATCAATGTCAAAATCATGGTCTTCAATGATTTCATCATTGGGTACTTCCTGCGGTACAGGTGGCCTGGGTGGAGGGGGTGGGGTTTCGATGTGTTCTGTCTGTATAATCTCCTCCATCTCAATCACTTCCTGCTCGTCAAGTACATACTCTTCAGTTTCTGCTCCGATCCATTCAACATTCACAGCAACGATAAAAATCACGAGAGTAGCAAGTAATCCAAGTTGAAGAAAAACCGTATAATACTTGCGTAAGTTTGCAGTCGGTTCTTTTCGGGTGTTCATGGATTTATCCTCTTCTCCTTTTTTATTCTCAATTAAACGTTTGACCAGCGATAAATTAGTGGTCATCTATTTTTTTAAACAACCTGAAAAATATTCAGATTCAAGTTGCTATTATTCAATAGCTTAAACACGAACAATTTAATTATTGTTCCACAGGTTTGTTGTCATAAGAAGAAAAAGATGTAATAACTTTTAAAAGTAATACAGCAATCAGGCATCCGGTGATGTCTGCAAGGGCATCATAAGGGTCCATTGACCGGTCGACCGGCAGTACTTCCTGTAATATTTCTACTGTTATTCCAAATAAGCTGCCGGCGATAAAAATTGTAACAAGTGGAAGTGGCTTTTTGTTGGATACAAGCTGTATGATTCCCAGCAGAAATGTCCAGGCTCCGAACATAAGCATATGGCCAAGCTTGTCATAGCGAAATACCCGGGCATCTATTAAGTGATCAGTTGGTAATAACGTCAGCAGCAGTGTGATTACAGTTAAAAGTGCCAGTACAGCATACAATAAGTACGTGTGTTTCTCGAGGTAACTTAACATACTGGCAATCATAGCAAATGATCAGGCTCAAGAGGTTCATTATGTTCTTTCATGAACTGAATAGCTTTCATATAACCGTCTAACAGAGCCCTTACAATACTGAGTTCTGCATCGTTTGTGATAGCGAGATTCCCGGAAATAGTTCCGGCCAGTATATCACCGAAGCCGGCTCTTGCGAAAATCCGGGTGTCATACCCCGTTAAATAGTTTGTCCCTCCGGGTGTTCCCACAAATGTCGGATAGCCTTTTGATACAACAGTGACATTTCGGCTTGTTGAATAGCCGGCCGACCATGTTATTCTGTCAAAATCAGTAGTGAACGATGATCCGTTAAGTTTTCCGGCTTCACCAGGATGAGGCGTCAAAATCCAGTCAGCATTTTCCGGTTTTTCAATTTCCGGAACCACATGTAAAGCGTCGGCATCTATTACGACATTTCCTGTTGTTTTTTGCAGCAATTCTTTCACAAAGTCCAGGGTATTTTCTTTCCGGCCAATTCCCGGGCCGATTAATAGAACTCCATCTTTACTGTGAAGGGTTTCAATTACTTCATCAAGGTGTGATTTGTTAAAACTGAGGTCGGTACGGCTGCCAACAGATGATTTGATAATGCCGGGCAGATTTTTTTCGTATATCTCAAGCAAACCACCCGGTGAGATGAGCACTACAGCTCCGGCTCCAGTCTTCCAGGCACTTGCTGCAGCCATGATCGCAGCCCCTGTCAAGCCTTCTGACCCCGCAACGATATATAATAACCGGTCGCTGTACTTGTGTTCTGCCTGCCTTTTAATTGACGGTATAAAATCATCAATTCCTGTTGTAATCAGTTTGGCAACAGATTTTCTGAATTTTTCTGGGAAAGATAGGTTGAACGGTTGAATCGTGCCTGTGTAAGATGGCCCTTTACCAAGATAGTACCCTGCTTTCAGTGCTCCGAAGCTAAGGGTATAATCGGCATGAACCGCGTCAGGCATCGGCAGGCCAGTATCAGTATGCAGGCCGGTCGGGATATCGAGGGCATATTTTCTGGCCTGATATTGATTGATCAAATCTACAGTTGAGTCGAATGGAGCCCGAAGGTTCGAATCCAATCCGGTTCCAAGAAGCCCGTCAACGAGATAGTCTGCTGTAACTTTATCAAGATTTTTTTTCTTATTGATCAAATAGACAGCCAATCCCTGTTCCTTTAGTTTGATCAGCAGATCAAGGTTTTTTTTTGCATCAGTACTCAGGTTTTCTGACCCTGCCGGAAAGTAAATAAAACAGGAATGAGAGTACTGAATAGCGAGATATCTTGCAATGACCAAAGCATCACCACCGTTGTTCCCCTTCCCGCAAAAATATAGCCCTGCAGAACCGGATGATTCAATCTCAGAGATAAATCTGGCAGCCTGTAATCCTGCTGTTTCCATCAGGGTAAAACCGTCAATACCTAACTCATTGATTGTCAACCGGTCGGAATCACGGCACTGTTCACCCGTAGAGACTGCATAGGTATATGGGATGTCAAGCTGAGCCATGAATGTTGTTACCTGTTACTTCGTATATTTCGTTTTAATATGATCGCGCAAATAATACGCGTTTGTCTGATGGGTTACCGGTAACCATACATGTTCCGGGATCATTTTCCCCAAATGGAATCAGCCGGATTGTCGCTTTTGTTTCATCTTTGATTTTTTGTTCGGTTTCTGCGGTGCCATCCCAATGTGCATATATAAAGCCGCCTTTCTCGATTTCCTTGCAAAAATCATCATATGAATCCACCTGGCGGGTTTTTGTATTCATACGTTCTCTTGCAGTTTCAAGCAGGTCGTTTTGAATGGTCTCAAGTAATCCCTCAATCCGTTCAGTAATATTGTCTCTTGAAACAATTTCTTTATTCAATGTATCCCGTCGGGCGAGTTCAAGGTTATTGTTCTGGACATCTCTTGGGCCCACGGCAATCCGGAGTGGAGTTCCCTGGGCTTCATGTTCAGCAAATTTCCAGCCTGGCTTGTAATTGTCCCTGTCGT
>SLKH01000037.1 GCA_007134665.1 Balneolaceae bacterium | reverse complement strand
TTCCAACTTTTAACATTAAACGTTGAATAAAGTTTAACTCCATGATACGTACCGCCATCTGAATCGATCGGTTTTTGCCAGTCGATACACCAGCCCTCGCCACTTCCGTTATTGATAATGGAATTCGACTGAATCTCACTAAATTCCAGATTAAAATAGGTATCACTTGCCCTGTGTACAGTGATAGTTGAATTTTCTCCACCTTCTACCGGTATTACTTCCTCAACGGGATTAAGAGAATCTTCCAGATCATTACCATTTTCCGTTGAACCGGTTATACTGTTGCATGAGGAAATGAGTCCAAGAATGCTCACAGTTAATAGAATATTAAGTATCTTGTTTAGCCCTTTCATAGATCACTAATTATTTTGTTAGGTATTAGCTTGATAAATCGCGTTTTGTATTGATTAGTCAGTGAACTGATTAACTTCTTTTACAGGATAAGAATCGGTACATAAATAGCATAATTAATTAATTCTAACCGTGTATATTGATTTATATTTAGTTTGAGAAAATTTGTTCGTTATCTGAAGCAATGCTCATTAATAATTTCACCATAAAACCCGTATCAAAATCAGCATTAATAATGTTTTACAGCATTTCCCAAAATTTGTTGCCTGATACTGTCTTATTATTTTCCGTAACTCGTTGATCCACCGTTAATAATTACATTTTTATAATTAAAATGTCGTTATGTAAAAATTACTTTATTCAACCTGTATATTAGCAATGACATTGCTCTAAGATTGAAATAAATATCACAGATCCCTATTTAAATTCTTTTAAATTTTGCTTGAGCAAAAGGAGCCTTTTCGATGAATTTTTCTCATTCATTAATATGGTTCAACCTTGCATGTTTTTCAGTAAGTAACCTTGCCGGTTAATTTTATACAAAGAGGTTATTTATAATTAATCTAAATAATGTTTTTTCTATTATCTGCTCCAAAATCAGCTACAGAAACCCTATATTCCCGCCTTGAAAATCATTGACATTCCGCTGTGGCGGCACTAATTTTCAATTTTTTGATAAACAGATAATCTTCCATGATTGAAAGTTATATACCAATCGTAGTTTTACTGGGCATTGCACTTGTTCTGGCATTACTGCTGATGTCTCTCTCAAGTCTGCTGGGCCCATTCAGGCCAAACAGAAATAAGTTAAATCCATATGAAAGTGGAATGGACCCTGTTGGCCAGGCAAGGGAACGCTATTCGATCGGATTTTATCTGGTTGCAATGGAATTCATTGTATTTGATCTTGAAGTTGTATTTATCTACCCATGGGCAGTCATGTTTACTGATCTTGGGCTTGGGCCGTTCATAGCGATGGTTATATTTATCCTGATACTCTTTATCGGATTATATTACACGCTGAAAAAGGGAACCCTTGATTTTGAATTAAAACCTTCGATTGCTAACAGATAATTAACTATGGGAATAGAAAGTGCACTTGGTGAAGGATATTTGACAACCCGGATTGACACCCTGGTTAACTGGGCACGATCCAATGCCGCATGGCCAATGCCAATGGGGCTTGCATGCTGTGCAATTGAAATGATGGCGTTCGCTGGCCCGCGATACGATGTATCCAGGTTCGGTTCAGAAGTATTCCGTTTTTCACCGCGCCAGAGTGATGTGATGATTGTTGCCGGCTGGTGTTCCTATAAAATGAGCCATGCCATACGAAGAATCTGGGACCAGATGCCCGATCCTAAATGGTGTATTGCGATGGGTGCCTGTGCCTCCACCGGCGGTATGCACAGATGCTATGGTGTTGTCCAGGGAGTTGATAATTTTCTCCCGGTTGATGCTTATGTATCCGGTTGCCCACCCAGGCCTGATGCTGTAATTCACGCTCTAATGAAAATTCAGGATAAAATCCGAACCGAACACTCTGTAATGCTCGATACCTGATTATGGAATTAGATCTATCACCTGCCCTGCAAAAAACCACCAACGGATTAACCGAAACGTTCTCAGAAAAAATTATTGAGGTCTATCAAACCTCCGGTGATACCTTTATACGTATACCTTCAGATTCAGTCATTGAAATTTGCAGATACTTGAAGGATGAACATCGGTACACCTTCCTGTCTGATGTCATTGGCACTGACAGATATACATCTGAAGATCGTTTTGAAGTAATCTATAATTTGATATCGCTGAGGGATCGTGAACGATTATTTGTAAAAGTATGGCTGCCTGAAGAAAACCCGGAAATAGAATCTGTTACAAGTATCTGGAAATCTGCTAACTGGTTTGAAAGAGAAGTCTATGATATGTTTGGAATCAGGTTCCTCAATCACCCGGATCACCGGCGGATTTACATGCCGGAGGATTACCAGTATTTTCCGCTCAGAAAAGAATTTCCGCTGCTGGGAATTCCAGGATCCATTGAAATGCCAAACACAACTCCGGACAAGGAGTAACCGATTGACGATATGAAGCTTAAAGAAATTGCATCAAAAGGTAAACCGACGTTCTTCAAGGAGCATCAAAACAAGTTCTACCAGAGTCTTGAAGACAAACATACAACAATAGAAGAATTTGATGTCGATGACCCGCTGAATTCCAGGATGATCCTGAATATGGGGCCGCAACACCCAGCTACTCATGGTGTACTTCGTTTACTTCTCGAGCTTAAAGGAGAATCAATCCTCAAAACCAAGCTTGATATCGGATACCTCCACCGTGGTGTTGAAAAAATTGCTGAAAATAAAACCTACCAGGAATTCATGCCTTATACCGATCGCATGGATTACCTTTCACCTTACAGCAACAACGTGGCACTGTGTCTTGCTGTAGAAAAAATTGCAAGTGTTGAAGTTCCTGAACGGGCTCACTATATCCGAATGATCGGGTGTGAACTGGCGAGAATCTCTTCCCACCTGCTCTGGCTGGGCACCCTGGTAATGGATGCCGGAGCTGTATCCTTCTTTATCTGGACATTCAGGGAAAGAGAAAAAATCTATGATATCATGGATAACCTGACCGGGCACAGATTTACAGTCTCTCATGCCCGAATCGGAGGTGTGGCGAACGATATCACACCGGAAGCAATGGGCCTGATCAAAGAGTTTATTAATACATTCCCAAAGGAATTAAAAGACTATCACAAACTGCTCGACAGAAACCGGATCTTCTATAACAGAAACGAAAATGTTGGTGTATTGACTACCGAAGATGCACTTCAAATCGGTGCTAAAGGGCCTGTATTACGAGCATCCGGGTATGCACTCGATTTCCGAAGATTTAAGCCATATGCGCGGTATGATGAAGTAGAGTTTGATGTACCTACCCGCCTTGAAGGAGATAACCTTGCACGTTACTATGTTAGAATGGAGGAGATGCATGAAAGCCTCCGTATCATACGTCAGTGTCTTGATAAATTACCCAAAGGCCCGGTCCGGACTGATAATGCTAAACAGGCCTACCCTTCTAAAGATGAAGTATATTATTCAATGGAAGGGATGATTCACGATTTCATGATGACCGATACAGGGATCTGCCCGCCTGATGGAGCAGAAGCTTACCACGCTGTTGAATCACCTAAGGGGGAACTTGGTTATTTTATCCAAAGTGACGGTACCGGACATCCCTGGAGGCTGAAGATATCTACGCCTTCTTTTGCAAACCTGCAGGTACTTGAAACTATACTTGATGGTGAAATGATTGCGGATACTGTGGTTATAATCGGTGGTGTGGATCCGGTAATGGGTGAAGCTGATAAATAAGAATTATGAAATACGAATTTTCCAAAGAAGAACTCGAACAGATTGAACAAATAAAGGCCAGGTATCCCGAAGTGAAACCGGCTACCCTGCCTGTGCTATGGATTGCACAAAAAAAATTCGGTCATGTGGAACCGGAAGTACAAAAACTTGTTGCCAAAACCCTGGAACTCCCGGAATCTCATGTTCATGGAGTTGCTGAGTTTTACACCCAGTATTACAAAAAAGAACAAGGCAAGTTTGTGCTTGATGTCTGTACTTGTCTGAGTTGTCAGATTTGTGGCGGCTATGACATTCTCCACTATCTCGAAGACAAACTTGGCATCAAAAATGGAGAAACCACCGAAGACAAGATGTTTACCATCCAGCAGGTGGAATGCCTTGGAGCATGCGGATATGCCCCCATGATGCAGATAACCAATGGTGTTTATGTCAACCACCTGACAAAAGAGAAAGTGGATAAGGTTATTGACGGATTGAAAAAAGGGGAAGTACCTGAATTCGAAAAAATGGAAATGCGTAAAGTGAAACCGCAGGAAAACTGACTATGGCTGTTGACTGGAGATCATACAAACCTGTTTTGATACCCGACATTCCAAATCTCAATGATATTGATGTTTACATTAAAAATGGCGGATATGAGTCACTTAAGAAGGTATTAAGCGACGACTGGACACCTGTTTCGGTAGTTGATGAAGTAAAAGCTGCCAACATACGCGGAAGGGGCGGCGCAGGGTTTAATGCAGGCCTGAAATGGTCATTTATGCCGCAACCTGATGGCGGCCCCCGGTATCTTGCATGTAATGGTGATGAATCGGAACCAGGTACATTCAAAGACAGAATGATCTTCGAATATAACCCTCATCTTTTTATAGAAGGTGCCCTGATTGCAGCTTATGCCATGCAGTGTACAACGATTTATGTTTATATCCGGGGGGAATACATCAACTGGATAAACATGATGGATAAAGCATTACAGGATGCATACAGCAAAGGGTTCATCGGTAATAACATTCTGGGTAGTGATTTCAGTGTCAATTTTTATACCCATTCGGGTGCTGGTGCTTACATCTGTGGCGAAGAGACTTCCATGCTCGAATCACTTGAAGGTAAACGGGGTTATCCGCGTGTTAAACCTCCCTTTCCTGCACAAAGGGGATTATGGGGAAGGCCAACCACAATCAACAATATTGAAACTCTGGCAAATGTTCCCCTGGTAATAAATAATGGTGCAGACTGGTTTAAAGGAATCGGTGCTGAAAATCATCCCGGACCTATTCTATACGGCATATCCGGACACGTGAACCGTCCGGGTGTTTATGAACTCCCATCCGGTGTACCGGTACTCGACCTGATTGATGAAGTAGCGGGTGGCGTGAAAAATGGTAAAAAATTGAAAGCAATTATCCCGGGAGGATCTTCAACCCCGGTATTGAGGGCTGATCAGCTCGATGGTGTGTCCATGGATAGTGATTCACTGCGTGAAGCCGGATCTATGCTTGGAACCGCCGGACTTGTTGTGATTGATGAAGACACAGATATGATCGATCTTCTCTGGAGAATCGCCCACTTTTATCACCATGAATCATGCGGGCAGTGTACTCCATGCCGTGAAGGAACAGGCTGGCTTGAAAAAATTCTGTTGAAAATCAAAAACGGTGACGGAGAAGTTAAAGATCTTGATTTATTACTTGATCTGACCACTCAAATGGAAGGCAGAACCATCTGTGCACTTGCTGATGCAGCTGCATGGCCGGTTCGGCATACCATTAACAGGTTCAGAGATGAATTTGAAGCCAGATGTAAAAAATCAGTTCATGCAATGGCGTGAACAAGTATCCGATTTCGCTAAACAAACAGCGGTTGAGAATTATAAATTGAATAACAATGCCTGAAGTATTTATTGACGGAACCCGATACGAATTTGAAGGACAGCCAAAACTGCTCCAGTATATCATGGATCTTGGCCTTGAAGTGCCTTTTTTCTGTTATCATCCTTCGATGTCGATTCCAGCCAATTGCCGTCAGTGTATGGTGAAAATTGGCCAGCCGGTAAAAGACAGAGAAACCGGAGAATACGAACTCGATGAAAATGGTGACCGGGTAATTCGATGGTTTCCAAAACTGCAAACTTCCTGCAGTATCGACGTAACTGATGGTATGGTTGTCAAAACTCAGGAATCAGACGAGCTGGTTCAGCGGGCACAAAAGGATAATCTTGAATTTATCCTGATCAACCATCCGCTCGACTGCCCAATTTGTGATCAGGCCGGTGAATGCCCTCTTCAAATTCAAACCTATAAATACGGGCCGGAAGGTAGCCGTTTTGAAGTAAAGAAAGTTCACAAACCAAAACGTGTACAGCTTGGCCCTCGTGTGATACTCGATGCAGAGCGATGTATTAACTGTACCCGCTGCACCAGATTTACTGAAGAAATCAGTAAAACTCATCAGCTTACGATCACCAAGCGTGGTGATAAAAACTATCCGACGACTGCTCCTGGTGAAACGTTCAATGACCCATATTCACTTAATACAGTTGATATCTGCCCGGTTGGCGCATTGACATCAGCCGATTTCAGGTTCAGGGCAAGGGTTTGGGAAATGAATCAGACACCCAGCATTGACATCACAAATGGGAAAGGATGCAATATTGATATCTGGACACGTGATAATCTTGTAATGAGAATCACACC
>SLKH01000333.1 GCA_007134665.1 Balneolaceae bacterium | reverse complement strand
CCACCCCCTCCAGATACCCTTTTTCAATTGCAATGCCAACCAGGATAGATAAAACACTTTTGGATGCCGATTTAATATTATGCCCCCTTCCGGCATGCATCCTTCTGAAATACTCTTCTCCTATGATTTCTTCATGTTGGCTGATCAACATACTATTGATAGGGCCCAGCGAACCGAATGATTTGAGAAGCTCTTCCAGAGGTACGGGTGAATAATTCCGGATATGACTCTCCTCTTCCTGGATTTCAGGTGTATCGGGGAGTTCTGATTGTTCAGTAGTAACTTCATCCTGATTTATCAGAACGAAATAGTTCGTGGTTATAAAAAGTAAAATCACCACAAACACTGAAAAAATATGACGAGTCTTGTAATTCAACTATAAATTTTTATCTCGAATTCACTTTTTAACCTGAGTACTGCCTGGTTTACCTTCCCATTGTGTAAACCGGAAATTATATGTTCTAATTCCTTATAGATATTCAATTTGGAGTTAATTTTAAAATCCCTGCTCATTTATTTCCAGTACATTTACATTTATTTTCGAAAAAGATGGAAAAAGACAAGATTCATCACAGTTGAAGTGAGATAAAAGAGCGATGAATAAAACGAACTAATTCAGTGGATCCTGTAAAACAACAGCAGGCTCGAGAGCCCTTAATACTACCTTATCATCGGGATTAAACAGGATACGATTGTCAGTATGAACGATATACCGTTCACCCTTGTAAAGCACATGGTAAGTTATATCGTGGCCTTTAAATTCTCTGCCAATAATAAGGCCTATATTATCCGGTGAAGCACCATTGGGCTTTTCAATGGTAAGATGTTCAGGGCGGATTGAGCAGACTACCCTGCCACAGGCATTACAATCGAGCTTGATCGGGCCGATACTTGTTTCGATTTCATTGCCGCCACCGGCATTGACCTCAAAAAGGTTCGTCCTTCCGAGAAATTGAGCAACAAATTTAGTCTTTGGCTTATAATAAACTTCTTCCGGGGTTCCGATTTGTTCGATTTTTCCATCATTCATCACTGCGATCCGGTCGGCAAACGAAAGGGCCTCTTCCTGATCATGTGTGACAAGTATCGCACTCATGCCTGCTTTTTTCAGTATTGAACGAACCTCTTTGCGGGTAGAATCACGCAGCATGGCATCCAGATTGGAAAAGGGTTCATCGAGCAGAACCAGCTGGGGTTTAGGTGCAATGGCACGGGCAAGAGCAACCCGCTGTTGCTGGCCACCTGATAATTCAGATGGATTTCTTCCCTTAAAATCTCCCATACCTGTTCGGCATAACACTTCTTCCGCAAAAACTTTTCGTTTGTGTTTCGGGAGCTCGTTTAAGCCAAAAGCAACATTGTCAAGTGCCGTCATGTGAGGAAAGAGTGCATAATCCTGAAATACAAAACCAATTCCCCGTTTCTGAGGTGCTACCCGGATTTGTGTATCGGATAATAACCTGCCTCGTAATTTCACAGTTCCTTCACCCGGAGTCTCAAAACCGGCTATCAATCGTAGTGTCGTGGTTTTACCACATCCACTGGGGCCAAGTAAAGCAAAGATTTCATCTTCCTTCAGGGTAAATGAAACCTTATCTACCACAGGCTTTCCTTTCTCAAACTCCTTTACGAGGTTGTTAACTTCCAGCAGCATGTTGTGAGCTATATAATTACCGTGTAGTTGTTAACGAAACAAAACAACTGTTATTTAAATTCAGTCTTAATAAGATAAGATTAATTCAGTCATCTGTAAACCATTTTTTGTTTTGTTTCTTTTACTGCACGTTGTTGTGATATTTCAGAGAAAACAATTAAGTTGTTTTGTAAAGATGTCCGAGAGTTGCATTCCAAAATTAAATGCAAAGACCATGAATAAAATAATTTCCCTACTCTTATTTTCAGGGTTGATAATATCATTTATGTATGCATGTGGCCCTGATGAAGAAGAATTACGTTTACAGGCTGAGATGGAAGAACAGGCACGGCAGGATTCACTGGAACAAATTCGGCAAGCCGAACAGGAACAGATAAGGCAGGAAAGTATTGAACAAGCCCGGCAGGACAGTATTGCATTAGCTGAACAGCAGGCTGAAGAATCAGATCGTGAAAGAGATGAAGCCTTGCGTATCCAATTTGTCGAAGAAGGCAACTATACAGTTCAGGTTCAGGCATGGAGAAGTGAAGAGAAAGCAGAGGAACATGCTCAGAGATGGAGAGACAGGGGGTACGAACATGTGTATGTTGAACAGTTTGGTAATTCAGAAGTCGGAGATGTCTGGTTTCGAGTAAGAATGGGGAATGTACCAAATCACAACATGGCCAAACAGTTACAGGAACATCTCAAACAGCAATATGATGCTGATTCATGGGTCGGCAGTGTTATCAGGAATTAACTGTTCAGGTGTAATTTGAAAACAGGGCAGTTAATTCTCTCTTTTCCAATTCAGGCATTCCACCTTTTTTCTCTGCAAGCAGTGATGTGTACCGGCTTGCTTTCTCAAGAGCCTGTTCAGGTGATTGATTTTTCAGAATTTCCAGTGTTAATGCTGCTGTGAATCCATCACCAAGCCCAACCGGATCACCATCACTATTATCTGATACATACGCTTGTTGTGTAATCGTATTATTTTGATCAATCCAAGTGCTACCGCCAACACCTTTTGTCAGGCATATTCCACGAATTCCATATTTACTAAACATCATTGGAACTGGTTGATCTGTCTCTGTGATCCGGCTCAGTTCTTTTAGTTCATCCTCATTAATTTTAACAATATCGGCATACCTGAGCGACCGCATTACTATCTCTTTATTATAACCGCCGCGCCGGAAATTAACATCAAGAACCTTTAGTGTATCACTTTTCGATTTCTTTAAAATCCTCTCAATGGTATCTGCTGACGTTTTGTTTCGTTGAGCAAGAGTTCCATATATAATTGCATCACTCTTTTTTATGAGAATTTCCAATTCATCCGTATACGCTATATAATCCCATGCAACCGGTTTAACAATCGTATAAACAGGTTCACCATTCGCTGTAAACTCGATATCGACCCGCCCTGTCGGCCATTGCCCGTCGATCTGAATATTGGCCGTATTCAATCCTTTTTTTTCAAGAAAGCCAATTATCTCTTTACCAGCCTGGTCATTTCCTACCCGGCTAACCAGATATCCATCAGCACCCAAAATTGTAGCGTGATAGGCCACATTGGCAGGTGCACCACCCGGGCGTTTTTTATCCGGGAACACATCCCATAATAATTCACCGACACCTACAATTTGTGGCCTGGCTGAAATTGTACTTTTCGTCATAAAACAATTTGTAAACCTGGCAATTCAAGTTAAAATAAGTAATTAATCTACAACAACAGGCCATCTAAATGGCTCAATTATTCAGCTGCATACCTTTTTGTGCCACCAAAAAGAAAAATTACACTTCACATAAACAATGATAACAAAATAAATGGTATGAGTAATTTTTTATTCCTTTCTTTTTAAAGTTCTGTAACATTTATTTGAAGTTATATGTTTTATTTTACTACTTTTAATAGCGCTCAAGTAGCGTCTCTCTTGATGAATAGTCAGGGCAACACACCTGAAACGTGTGTTGCCTTATATTTTAAAACTTTTGCCCCTCTTCTGCGTAAAACAGATCGATTCTGAGCTGTTAAAATTAATTCCCGATAAAATCTTTCTGCAATTGTTTTTTCAGACATGGAATGATAATTCTATATTCAGAAAACAGTTTCTAACTCAATGCTAACAGTAATGAAGAATTTTCATATTAATCACCGTCACTCTGATGAAATCGAAGTACTGGAAATAAGTGGTGAACTTGATGCTCATACGGCTTCGAAATTAGAGGATTCACTAAAAACACTAATTGACAAAAACAGACATAATATTATTGTCAACTGCAGTGACCTGGAATATATAGCAAGTGCCGGCCTTGGTGTATTCATGGCTTATATTGAAGATGTGAGAGGGCTGGGGGGGGATATCAAACTGACTAATATGAATGAGAGGGTCTACAATGTGTTTGATCTGTTGGGTTTCCCCACTCTTTACGACATTTTTGACGAAGAAGAGGAAGCAGTGAAACAGTTCCAGAACAGTGATCAATAGAACCCGGCAGATTGTGACTATTAATAATACATATAAATTAGTTGTCAATGCATCCACTCGGCGACTTGCTGAAGTCAGACAATTCGTTGCAGATAAAGCAATGCATTTTGGATTTGATGAAAATCAGATATCCGATATTCGCCTTGCTGTTGATGAAGCCTGTACAAACATTATCAAACATGCCTACAAGTACGATGAAAGTCAAAACGTTGAGATCAGATTGAAACTGGAAAAAAACAAACTTTGTGTGTCATTGACTGATACAGGAAATGCCTTTGATCCAAATAAATATAGTAAACCCGATATCAGGGAACAGATGAAGAGTAAAAAACGGGGAGGAGTAGGCGTTTACCTGATTCGAAAGCTGATGGATGATGTTGAGTACTTAAAAATGGACGACCATAATATGATTCGAATGTACAAAAACCTGAATTGATACCGTGGAAAAACTTACCAGGAGTGGCGAAAAGCATAGCCGGTTTGAATTAAAGACCCTCCTTGAGACAAGCAGGCTTTTGATTGAATCCCGGGAAACTGATTTTGTTCTTAACAACCTGTTACTGATTACAATGGGTAAAATGCTGGTTCCCCGAGGAGCCATTTTGATTCAGATTCCGGGCAAGAGTGAATATATCATCACCAAGATAAAAGGCAAATCAGAACTCAGTGAGGGTGATACCATTAAAATTCCATGGGGGGCCAACGATTTTGAATCCATAGTGATTGATCCGGTTGAACTCGATTTAACCCCGCCAGAACTATTCTCAGGGCAAAACAGGGGACTTTTTTTCAATCTGAAAACAAGCAATCACCACCTGGGTTACCTGTATCTCAGCCGAAAAGGGAATGATCAGGTTTTAAGTGCACATGAGATTGAATTTGTTGAAAGCCTGAGTATTATATCGTCTGTTGCCATAACCAATTCAAGAATGTTCAGTGAGATGAGAGAAATCAACCGGAAACTTGACCGGAAAGTGTATGAACTGAATACACTGTTTGACCTGTCAAAGGATTTTAGCCTGATGGTTGACCGGGATAAAATCGCAAGTACATTTAAATTTGCACTGCTCGGCCAGCTTCTGATCAGAAAGTTTTTTCTCATTTACCGGCCTGATGATAAACTTGAATTAATGGCTTCGAGCGGCTTGTTGCGCAATCCAAATAAAACCGAGATGTCTCAGATTTTTGAACTCCCTGATGATATTCTTGATCTACAGGATGAACATTATAAACTCATTCCTTTTTTAAAAGAAAATGAAATTGCTGCTCTTGCTGCCTTGCAAATGCATGGTAAAAAAGTTGCAGTGGTAGGGGTTAGTAAAAAAGCGAACAAAGAAGACCTCGCTCAGACAGATTTCAATTTTCTGCAGTCACTTGGAAATCTGGCAATACTCTCAATTCAGAAAACTCAGTTACTCGAGGAGCGTATAGAAAAAGAACGGCTTGAAGAAGAGATCAACATTGCGAAGACAATTCAAAAAGGCCTCTTCCCGGATACGATTCCGGAAATTCCAAAAATGGATCTATCAGCAAGAAATATCCCTTCTGATCAGGTAGGAGGTGATTATTATGATGTGGTACAAACTCCGGATGGAAATTTTATTTTTGCAATCGGTGATGTCACTGGAAAAGGAATTCCTGCTGCACTGCTAATGGCTAACCTGCAATCCATGTTACATGTCTTACTGCCAGTTGATATTACTCTCGGAGAGGCTACAGGAAGGATCAACAACCTGATCCATGAAAATACACCTTCTGATAAATTCATTACGTTTTTCTGGGCAAAATTCTATCATTCTGAGTCGCGGCTAAATTATATTAATGCAGGACATAATCCGCCACTTCTGCTGCGTGCTGAATCGGATGAATTTGAAGAGTTATCCGAAGGTGGGTTAATTCTCGGCGCGATGCCTACCATGGCTTCTTATGAAGAAACAGATGTAACGATCAATAAAGGTGATATTCTTGTTTTATTTACGGATGGCATCACAGAAACATTTAGCAAAAATGGGGAAGAGTATGATGAAAAGCGGCTAAAAAAGGCTATAACTGAAAACCGTGAACTGAAAGCGGATCAATTACTGGAAACTATTGTAAACGACGTCAAAGAATTTTCTGACAACCAGCTATCAGATGACCTTACTCTCATTGTAATCAAGGGAGATTAAATATCCCCGCTTCCATCACTCCGGGCATTCGTGTTCCGCCTCTCGCCTCTGCAATCGTCATGATACGTTCATACATCCGGTAACGATTCCTGATTTCGTGAACATATTGAACTGTTTCAATTCCTCTTGCATAACCATATCTGGCATCCTGGTAATATCTTCTCTGCAT
>SLKH01000323.1 GCA_007134665.1 Balneolaceae bacterium | reverse complement strand
TGAAGCCTTGTCATACCTCCGCCGTTCGTAAAAAGCAGGTCGCCTCTTCCAACGAGCTGGTCGGCGCCTCCTACATCGAGAATAGTTCTTGAATCCACTTTTGAAGCTACCTGGTAGGCAATACGTGCAGGGAAATTGGCTTTAATTGTCCCGGTAATCACATTTACCGATGGCCGCTGGGTAGCAACGACAAGGTGTATACCGATTGCCCTTGCAAGCTGTGCCAGGCGTGCAATAGGTTCCTCGATCTGTTTGCCTGCGGTCATCATAAGGTCGGCAAGCTCATCGATGATTACCACGATATAAGGTAAATGCCTGTGGCCAAGTTCATCGTCGAGTTCACCTGCATCGTATTTTTCATTATAGGACTTGATATCGCGTACCATGGCCATTTTTAATAACTCGTACCGTTCATCCATCTCCTTGCAGACGCTCTGGAGGGTTTCCAGGGCTTTCGATGTATCGGTTACGATCGGTTCTTCAGATCCCGGCAGAAAAGCCAGGAAATGATTCTGAATATTTCGATAGAGTGAAAGCTCGATTTTTTTCGGATCGATCATGACAAATTTGAGATCATCCGGGTGACATTTATAGAGCAGACAGGTAATGATTGTATTGATTCCCACTGATTTACCCGAGCCTGTTGCACCTGCCATGAGCAAATGAGGCATCCGGGTCAGGTCAATCATAAAAACTTCGTTCTCAATGGTTTTCCCAAAAGCTACCGGCAATTCATATTCGGTGTTCACAAACTTTTTAGTGTTGATCACACTTCTGATATAAACGATCTCCCTTGAGCTGTTGGGAACTTCAATACCGACGGCGGACCGGCCCGGTATAGGAGCGATAATTCTCAAACCGTGAGCTGCAGTCGCCATTTTCAGGTCATTTGCATAACTTTGAATTTTACTGATTTTAACATCCGGTGCGGGTTCAAGCTCATAGAGGGTAACAGTCGGGCCGACAATCGCATTGATGCTCAGTATCTCGATTTTGTGTCTCTTCAGCTTGTCGAGGATAATTCGTTTGTTTTCCTTGATCTCTTCCAGGTCAACTTCATTTCCTTCGAGCGGTGGTGCATCAAGCAGGTCGATCGTAGGGAATTTATACTTTATGACCGGTATCTCTTTTGCCTTATCCTTATTCTGGCGGTCAAGAGCTTTGTCCTCTGCTTCCTCATCACCTTCACCGACTATGACAGTAATATCAACATCATCTTCATCTGAAGGATCTGATGACCCACCTTTTTCCAAAATAGCCCGTGGTTTTTGGTTGTTGCCTTCTATTTCTTCAAGTTCCCTGTTTTTCCTCTCAAGATCCTGCCGGTTAGATTTTTCAACGATCTCATCAATGGATAATGTTTTTTTCTCCTCCTTTTCCCGGAGACTTTTCTCATGCTCTTTTTTTGCCAGCTTTTCAGCTTTCTTCTTCTCTTTCTGGTATTTCTTCTCTTGTTTCTTTCGTTCTTTGAGTTCCTTTTTCTCGGCTCTTTTATCTTTCCACCGGGCTATACCACCTTTGAAAGCATCAACGGTTTTTTGTAAGTCCCGATCAAGTAAAATCAAAAATGTGATTAGCAAAAGTACTGATAAGATCACAGCTGAACCGATTCCTGTCATATTATAGAGAATCTGGGCCAGTGCAACACCGGAACTTCCGCTCCACTCAGATGAAAACAGATCGAATTCATTGTAAATCCATCCCAGCGATGTGGATAAGATCACCATAGCCCAAATTCCGTAAGCTGCAGGCCAGATCAGCCGGTCGAGATTTCTGCCCCGGAAAACAAACCATCCAAGTGAAAAAATCAGTAACGGGATCAAAACACTCATATACCCGAACATAATATTCACAAACATATAAGAGATATATGCACCGATAATGCCAAGCCAGTTGCTTACCTGCATGGCAGGCCCCTGGTCGGGAGAAAAGATCGTGCTTGAGGGAATCGATTTTACGATAGCATAATCGTTAGGATGATGCGAAATGATACTCAGCATCAGTAAAATGGAAATTGCCATGATCAGAATTCCGGCAATTTCCATCTTGCGGGTATGTGATAACCCGCTGAGGATTCCATCTTTATTGCGTTTTTTCGACATGTCTGTTTGTGATGATACCTTCTTTGAGTATGGGTAATACCCGTGTCGTATTGATTTGACAGCAATACGAAATATCCTGTGTATCCATGACAAGCTCTTTCAGGCGTGAAGCATGGTTAGAGTTTAATATGACAGATTCCAGGTCATTCCCAAATTTTTCATAGATCGTAAATGCTACTTTTGCACCATCCCGGGCTTCCGGGTTCATAACACCCCCCTTTAGATTATAGACAATATTACCTGCCAGCAAAAGATCTTCAAGTGATAATCTTCCTTTCCATCCTGAACAAACAATGACGATATCCCGCTCTTTTTCCCTGAGAAAATCAACGACAACATCAAGGTTGTGAAAAGATGCAATCACAAGTTCATCGGCTCCGAGTGATTTTTTGATCGCTTTGGTTCCATTGGTTGTATTAAAAATCAATGACTTCCCTTTGATTGCCTCCGAAGTATATTCAAGCGGGGAGTTGCCGAGGTTATAACCCTCAATCTTAATACCATCCTTTTCACCACAAAGCAGATAATTATCCGAGTCCACACTTTGTGCAATTCTGCTGGCTTCACCCATATCGCCAACAGGAATTACTTTTTCAGCACCGTTTGCGATTGCCGTGACGATTGTTGAGGTTGCCCTGAGAACATCGGATATGACAACAGTTTTATCCCGTACCTGGTCTTCATGAAACGTTTGTACAGAAAAGAAAACATCCAGTTGATTTAAATCAGACATATAAGTTTAGTGAATCTTTATTATTTGTTCCTGTAAAAAGGTGGTTTGGTAATAATGGCAGGTATCAATTTTTTTCTGATTTTAATGTAAATGGTATTCCCTTCATTCGCATCATCGATGGGAACATACCCCATACCTATACCTATACCAAGTGAGATTGATTGAGTTCCGCTTGTTACAAATCCGGTTTTATTACCAGCTTCATCACAAATATCGTATCCGGTTCTTGGTATTTGCCTTGCTTCCTCAATTATAAAGCCAATCAATTTTCGTTTAAGGCCTTCCCCCTTCTGTTTTTTAAGGGCTTCTGATCCGATAAAATCATTTTTATCCAGTTTTGTCAGCCAGCCAAGACGGCCTTCAAGCGGAGTTGTATCTTTCGTAATATCATTCCCATAAAGGGCAAATCCCATTTCCAGCCTGAGTGTATCACGGGCTCCAAGTCCTGCAGGCATTAATCCGTGTTTCGTGCCATGCCGGAAAAGGGCGTCCCAAATCATAACAGGGTCACTTTTTTCAGTATCGATGTAGAGTTCAAAGCCTTTTTCTCCGGTATAACCGGTTGCAGACACGATAACATCAGGTTGTCCGGCAACCGTCCCGGTTTCAAAATTATAGAATCCAATCTTGTTCACATCGAGATTTGTGGCCTGTTCTAAAATCTCAACAGATTTTGGCCCCTGCAGTGCAAGGAGTGCAATTTTATCAGATATATCAGTAACAACAGCATCGAAATTGTTGTGAGATCTGATCCAGTCAAGATCTTTCTCAATATTGGATGCATTGACAACAAGCATGTAGTTGTTTTCCGGCTTTTTATATATGATCAAATCATCAACAATTCCACCATGTTCGTAACACATTGCACTGTATTGTGCATCTCCGGGTTTTAATTTGGAGGCATCATTAACCGTTAGTTTTTGGATCAGGTTAAGTGATTCAGGCCCCGAAATTACAATTTCTCCCATATGAGATACATCAAACAGTCCGGCAGCCTGCCTGACAGCAAGGTGTTCCTGCTTGATTCCACCGTACTGAACAGGCATTTCAAATCCGCCAAAATCAATCATTTTGGCTTCAAACTCCAGATGCTTGTCAAATAGTGGTGTACGTTTGGACATAATAATGAGTTGTTACGATATAGGAAGTTAGGAGAAAAAGTAACCAAATTTAAGGTTTTCTCAGCCCGGAAACGAAACCGGTTCTTCATAACGTTTGGTTTAAAATTGGAGAGTTGAATTCGTATCTTGTGAATGTAATTCAGAAAGTTGTTAACAGATAAAATACAATATGTCTATCAATAAGGAACAGGTGAAAACTGCTTTGGCTCATGTGATGCATCCCAATCAGGGTGCCGATCTGATTTCACTCGATATGGTACACGACCTGATTATTCAGGAAAAATATATATCATTTACACTTGAACTGCCTGAAAAGAATGATCGGTTATCCTCTGAATTAAAGCAGAAATGTGACGAAGCGATTAAAAAGTTTATCGACAGAGATGCCATTGTAGACATTACTGTAGGTATCAACATCTCGAGAAAACGGAATAAGACTGATGACACACAACCTGAGGAGCCAAAACAAGAGCCATTACTCGCCGGAGTCAAAAATATCATTGCTGTTGCTTCCGGAAAGGGAGGAGTTGGTAAATCAACAGTTGCTGCAAATCTTGCAGTTGCACTTGCGAGATCCGGTGCCAGTGTGGGATTGCTTGATACAGATATCTACGGGCCGAGCGTCCCCACGATGTTCGATGTGACTGAGCGTCCGGGAATAACGACAGACAAGAAACTGGTACCAATAGAAAAATACGGTGTACGGCTTGTATCGATGGGTTTTCTTGTTGATACGGATCAGGCGATGATCTGGCGGGGCCCAATGGTAACAAGTGCTGTGAAACAGTTTATGCAGGAAGTCAGTTGGGGTGAGCTTGATTATATGGTACTGGATCTGCCGCCCGGAACAGGTGATATTCAGCTCACGATTGTTCAGTCGGTACCATTGACCGGGGCTGTTATTGTATCAACTCCCCAGAATGTGGCTCTGGATGATGTAAGAAAGGGAGTTGCCATGTTCAAGAAGGTGAATGTACCGGTACTGGGGGTTATTGAAAATATGGCATATTTCATACCTGATGATATGCCTGAAAAGAAATACTATATCTTCGGTAAACACGGGGCTCGAAATCTTGCAACCAAACTTAATGTCCCGTTTCTTGGAGAAATACCACTTCGTGAACAGATCATGAAATCGAGTGACCGGGGGACACCTATTGTACATGCGGAACCAAAATCAGCATCAGCAGAAGCATTTATCGAAATCTCAAATCGTATTGAACAGTCATTGATCGTTCAGAATCAAAGTAAAGAGAAGAGTGAAAAAGTTCAGATTAAATTCAGGCCATAATATTGGAAGTAGATAAATGACGGGAAAACATTCACAAGAGAAACAAGAGAAATCTTTTAGCTGGAAAAGAGAAATACGATTTTGGGCTATTGTCCTTGTCGTTTTTGGGTTGCTTTATGCTACCGGCTTACACACAACAGTCATAGGGAAGGTGCAGCAGGTATTTTTAAGCTCGGGTGTAATTCAGCCAGCTATACCTGACAACCTTGAAGATCTTCCCGGAGTTAGCAGGGACTTTTATTTTGTTGACAGGCAATCAAGAATGACATCGCTTCATGATTTTGAAGGTTCAGTGATATTTATGAACATCTGGGCAACATGGTGTCCGCCTTGTATTGCGGAAATGCCTTCCATCGCTTCATTATATGAAGAGTTCCGGGATAATCCGGGTGTGAAATTTTTACTCGTTTCCATGGATGAAAATTTCGATGATGCTGAAGCATTTATGGATAACAGAGAGTACGATTTGCCCATCTACCATTTCAGAAATAAAGCAGCCGGTATCTTTGAGAGTTCAGTGATTCCGACTACTTACGTGATTACACCTGACGGGCGGCTTGCCATTGAAAAGAAGGGTATGGCGAAATATGATGGCCGTCGCTTTATTGAATTTATTCACGAATTATCATCTGATAGATAACCCGGATTGAAATCGGATAGTGATGAACTATTTATAAAGCTAATGAATTGTGATTTCATATAGATTGAAATAATAAAAATATGAAATCAATGAAAGTAACCAGTAATTCCCGGAGAGAGCATTTCATTAATATTGCAGGATTAATTTTCTGGCTGGGAATCTGCTATCTGACAGCCTGGATCGGTGCGCAGGTGTCACCGGGAATCGGGCCTTCTGAATGGTATGAATCGATAAATAAACCCGGATGGAATCCTCCGGCCTGGCTATTCGGACCGGTATGGACGATTCTCTATACATTGATGGGAATTGCAGCCTGGATAGTCTGGAAGAATTATAGATGGCCGGGCGCAAACATTGCTTTAGTATTATTTTTGATTCAACTTGCATTAAATGGTGCCTGGTCGTGGATTTTTTTCGGAGCTCAATCTCCCGGATGGGCCCTGATTGAGATTCTTTTTCTTCTTGCAGCAATTGTTATTACCACGAAGCTGTTTTGGCAGAAATCAAATTTGGCAGGATGGATGATGGTGCCCTACATTTTATGGGTAAGTTTTGCTGCGGTACTTAACGGGGCGATATGGTGGATGAATGTATGAATGAGTGGGTGA
>SLKH01000039.1 GCA_007134665.1 Balneolaceae bacterium | reverse complement strand
TTCTATTACGTTCAGATCCTGTATTCCAAAAGCATCACAACTGCGCATTACTGCACTTGCATTATGAGGCTGGTACAAATCTTCAAGAACGATATTGATAAAACGGGTTCGTTGTGCTATAACAGTATCAATTCTTTGCAGTCTCTCAGGTGAAATAAACTGAGCCAGATAATCAATCAGTTTTTGCAGGGTAAATTGATCTAAATTCTTCAATTCCTCCACATCCATTATTGACAGTCATTAAAATTAGTAGTATTAATGTAATAGGGCCTTTTTGTTGCTTTACCCCCTAAATTCCCTACATAAACATTCCCTACATAAACCAGGAGGCAAATGCTTGTACAAGACATACTTGTAAAAAAAGGAACTGTAATTTATCAAATCGATCCCAATGCCACCGTTTATGAGGCAATCAGCGAGATGTATGAAAAAGATGTCAGCGCACTGCTTGTTATCCGGGATAACCACCTAAAAGGTATCATTTCCGATAAAGATTACAGAAATAAAGTTGTTCTCAAAGGCCGGACATCAAGGGAGACGTTAGTTAGTGATATTATGACATCCAGCCTGGTTACCGTAAACAGCCGCGAATCCCTTGAAACCTGCATGCAAATCATGACCGAAAAAAAAATACGCCACCTGCCTGTAATCGATGAGGGTAAATTGTCGGGAATAATTTCAATTGGAGATATAGTAAAAGCAATTATTGATCATCAAAAAATTGAAATCAACGATCTGAAAAGCTATATCAGCGGATCCTACCCGGGTTAACCAACCTGACTTGACTCAATTTTTTTTACCATCAGGACATCTGAGAACGAAACCTTTTTTCCTCACTGTTTCAATAAACTCTTCTTCAGTATTCTCCCTGATTTTTTTTCTAATATAACTGATATAGACGTTTATATAGTTGGTTTGTGTATCAAAATGGATATCCCATACATTTTTAGCGAGTTCTTCCTGGGAAATAATCCTGTTGCGATTTCTCATCAGGTAAACAAGCAGGTTGAATTCATTATTCGTCAGTTGAATTTCACTACCATTGATATGCATTTCCCTGGCGATGAGATCGACTTTCAGATCACCACAATTGATTTCCTTTTCCGCACCCTGGGCTGAACTTCGACGGGCAATGGCTTCAATCCGTGCCAGAAGTTCATCACTGTTGAATGGTTTGGTGATGTAATCATCTGCACCTACTTTGAGACATTTTATTTTTACATCTGTTTCATGTTCAGCTGACAGAAAAAGAACTGGTGTTTTAATTTCCTGATCCCGAATTGCAGAGCAGATATCATAGCCGTTACCATCCGGAAGCCGTAAGTCAAGAATAATCATATCATAATTATTCTCAAGTGCCATTTCTTCCCCTTTAACAGCAGTTTCAGCTACAAATACAGAGTTACCCTGGTGTTCCAAAACAGCTTTAACAAGGGTTCTAACGGTTGGATCATCTTCTACAACCAGTATATCCATTTCATGGTTTTCTACAGTTTCTTTTTCTTCCATGGAAATTTATTTCAAAGTAAATTTTCGGTTGTCAATTAAGGTAATAAAACGTAGTCAAATTTTTAGTTTCTCGTAGCCAACTGAAATCAACCACTTTTTTGCTTCATCAATAAAAAGTTCGTTTAGTCTATGTGAATCATTGATAGTGTTGAATGTAGCCGAAACGCCGTGTTTTTGCAATTTTTCTATTTCAACTTTTTGCGGATCAGGTTTTACTTTTTCATCATTCACCCCGTGAAGTGCAAGAATATTCATATGACGAATATTTGTCCAGTCATCATTGAGGATTTCTGTTTTCAAGCGACAGCCTGATATAATCAGTTCATTTACATGTTTCCATCTTGTCATTGCAAAATAACCAGCAAGATAACCACCCATTGAATAACCGAATATACAAATTCTTGAAGCTTTGATCAGCTCAAGATGTCGATCAATAATATGTTGAATAAATTCAGAACTTATTTCCATTGACTTTATGAATTGCTCCTGGTGTCCATCATATAAGTACCACGCATGACCCCATTCAGAAACTCGTTTTCTCCCTTTTTGATCGTAAATCGGGTATGGACCCTGAATCAAAAGATGAAAAGCTTCAATCTGAAAAATTCCGGATATAATTTTTTCATAACCTTTTAAATTCTGATTAAAACCATGCAAATACACAATCAACGGTTTTTCACTGCCAGGCCTGCCGGATTCAATTAATTTATATGGAGTCTCAATTTTGAATGACTCCTTTCCTGAAGCAAGTACATCGTACATATCGAATTTTCATATTTATGGCAGGTAAAGTTGCATAAAGCAGATTTAAGCTCGATTATCCAACATCAATCCTGTAATCTAATTTTGCAGGTCAACCCGCTTTAATTTGATATACTTTCAGTAATCAGTAATTTTTGCCGTCTACTGAATTCATTGAACGTTGTAAAAGGTTACATCAAACAGACTTAACAATCAAAAAGAAATTTGTGGATATTCGAACAGACTGGACAAAGGAAGAAATTCGTTCTATCTATCACTCCCCCCTTCTTGAATTGATTTATCGGGCTGCAACAGTTCACAGGGAATATCATGAAACCGGGGAAGTACAGGTTTGTACACTTTTATCTATAAAAACCGGTGGTTGTCCCGAAGATTGTGCCTACTGTCCCCAATCAGCACGCTACCAAACAGAGGTTGATGCTGAAAAAATGCTCGATTCAGAGGTAATTCTTGAATCTGCCCGCAAAGCCCGGGATGCAGGTACTACCCGGTTTTGTATGGGAGCCGCATGGAGAAATGCCCGTAACAATCGTGATTTTGACCGTGTTGTTGATATGGTTAAACAAATCACCGATCTGGATATGGAAGTTTGCTGTACTTTAGGAATGCTCACGGAACAACAGGCAAAGAAATTAAAATCGGCAGGCCTGTATGCCTATAACCACAATCTTGACAGCAGTGAAGACTTTTATAATCGAATTATTTCTACAAGAACGTATCAGGAACGGCTGGATACCCTGCAGACAGTCAGAAATAATGAGATCTCAGTTTGTTGCGGTGGGATTATAGGTATGGGTGAAACAGAAAAAGACAGAATTGAACTGATTCACACCTTGTCAACAATGGAAATCCATCCTGAGTCAGTCCCGATTAATGCCTTGATAGCAGTTAAAGGTACCCCGATGGAAAACCAACCTAAAGTTCCATGGCATGAAATGGCCCGGATGATTGCTACAGCACGAATTACAATGCCGGCATCGATGGTTCGGTTATCTGCCGGACGCGTTAACATGAGTATGGAAGAGCAAGCCCATTGTTTCATGGCAGGAGCTAATTCTATCTTTACCGGTGAAAAACTACTCACAACCTGCAATAATGATCTGAATGAAGATAACAAAATGTTCGAAATACTCGGGTTGAAGCCAAGAGAAGCATTTAAAAAAAACGGGGAACGAAAATTCAGCTCATTCGAAAATTTCAAGGTACAGGAAAGTATTAATTTGGAATAATACGAATAAGTGCGCCATTGTTTTCATCGGTCAGAAGATAAAGAAAACCATCCGGGCCAACAGAAACATCCCTGACCCTTCTATCGATCGTTAGAGCTTCTTCTCCGACAACCTCATTTCCATGGATAACCAATCTGCGAACCTGCTGGCCCCGTAAACCCCCGCTAAAAAGGTTTCCTTCCCATTCCGGAAACTTATCCCCATAATAAAATACAAGGCCACTGGGTGCCTGAGCCGGGGTCCAGACCACTTTAGGGTCTTCTATCCCTGGCGCAGTGGTTCTGCTGGAGATTCTTGGGCCATAATATTCCCGGCTGTAAGTTACTTCAGGCCATCCATAATTTTTACCCGGTAATATATGGTTTAATTCATCGCCACCTCTTGAACCGTGTTCATTAGCCCATACATTTCCGGTAAGAGAATCAATTGCGAGGCCCTGTATATTTCGATGACCCAGGGTCCAGATTTCAGGTAATACATCATATTGATCAAAAAATGGATTACTGGTCACCGGTTTACCATTTTCATACAGGTGAAGAATTTTTCCGAGATGTGAATCCATTTTTTGAGCTTGTTTTCTGATCAACTCTCCATCAAGACTTTGAGGGCGATTGCCGCCATCACCGACAGACAACAGAAATGATGAATTGGTTATCCAAAGGATTCTGGACCCAAAGTGTTGATTACCACTTTTATCAGGTTCCGCACGAAAAATTTCTTCAAAATTCTGAAGTTTTTGGCCGTCAAACATTGCACGGCCGACTGTTGTCCGATTCGTGTCTTCATTTCCTGAGGCATAACTAAAATAAACCAGGCGGTTATCATTAAAATCGGGATGAAGTGTAACATCAAGCAGGCCACTCTGCCCTCCTTTATGGATTTCAGGCAGTCCGTCAACGGGTTCTGACTGCAGAGTACCGTCCCTGAATATACGGAGCCTTCCTGGCCTTTCTGTTATCAAGGCCAGGTCCTCCGCTACCCATGCCATAGACCATGGATGTTCCAGATTATCAACCACAATTTCAATGTCCCATCCTGATGATTCCGGAACATCCCCACTTGGCTGAACGGGTCCATCTGGCATAAAGCAGCCGGTAAACAGACTCATTGTTAGTATTGAATAAATGATATTCAGTGTTTTGAGGTTTGACATTATATTTGAAATTGAAATACTTTATGTTTTCATGATCACATCCGTTCTTCGACTATATTTAGATAAAATAAAATTTTTAGTAACCATAAGTTCCGGATTCACTCTTTAGTAAAAAAACCATCATTTCCCCATTTTAACCTATGACGATTCAATACATCGACAGTGATGATAATCTATTCCCAATTATTGAAAAGATTAACAACCAAAAAGAGATTGCCATAGATTTAGAATTTGATAAAAACCGTTACCGTTACGGTTTTAATCTGTGTCTCATCCAAATTTGTATTTCCGGCGACTGTTTTTTGATAGATCCGCTAAGCAACTATCTTGATATTGAAGCACTTTTTCCCGCTATTGAAGCAGAAGAAGTTCAAAAAATTACATTTGCTTTCGGTGAAGATTTGAGATTACTTCATTCACTGGGATGCTATCCAAAAAATATCTATGACCTCAGTATTGCAACCAGTTTGTTAAACTATCCTCAGAAATCATTGGTTGATTATATTTCTGATATTCTTAACCGGGAAACAAGTAAATCATCTCAGCAAAGCAACTGGTATAAGCGCCCTCTTACCGATAATCAGATGAAATATGCAGCGGAAGATGTACTTCATCTATCTGAATTAAAGCACATTCTTGAAACTGAAGCAAATCAAAAAAATATAGCAGATTGGATAGAGGAAGAAAATGCACTCTTCGATTCACTCGATTACTCCGAATTAGATGACAACCAGTACCTGAAAGAAAAGGATAAAAACGGGCTTTCAGAATATGAATGGCACCTTTTCCAACATTTAGTTGAATTCAGGGAGGAGATTGCCGAAAAATGGAATAAACCGAGTTATCAGATTTTACATAAAAAACTACTCAAAGAAATAGCCAGGGATAGTCAGGTACTTCGTAATTGGACTTCAAGGAAGGGAGTGTTCAGGGGCATCAAAACCGAATCTTTTAAAAAACAATTATTACAAATACTGAAATCCGGAAACGAGGAGGCAAAAAAACTGGGTTTATCTAAATCTGAACCAGCAAATAAACCTCCCAGTGAAAGTGAACTTGCCCGTGATATGGAAATTCGAAAAAAAATAAACAGAGTGAAGCAAGAATATTTTATCCCGATTAAAAATAAAATCGCGGAAGATTACGGCAAGGAGACTGCTTCTTTTATACTCAGTAACCGGATCATTTCAGATCTTATTACCGGTAAAATCGATTACATTGAATATTATAAAAGGAATTTGATCATTGAATATGCTAATGAACTGGAACTTGGAATAAATCCATTAAATAAAATTGATCAAATTTGAAATGAAATTCGCCATATTATCTCAATCACAATCCGCTATCACATATCACTGACGATGTTTCTTTCATATTCCCTGGCCCACGCCCTGTAAGTTTCTTCTTCATACAAGGACAGTTCATGAGCTTTAACCCAGACACTGTCAAGAAATGATACTCTTAGTGGCCTCACCATCACCCACTCTTTATCAATATGAATAACATACAAAATTGAACCAGGTTCAAACATCCCGGCCGGTTCCTCTATTTGTGACGAGTCGTTCCAAGTTTTGATTCTTTCTTGAGTAAACACTTTCTGAATATACTCTGATGAATCGAGGCGGAGTTCAGTTGGATTGATGAACCGGAATAAAAATCCTATCAGGATAAACAAAGTGAATATTATAACCGACCATTTTATTGTAAAATGAAATGACCGGTTAGCCTGATCAGAATTTTCCTTATTTACTTCTGTATGGCTCATAATTCTTTATTCAATTAAGTATTTCAAATTCTGAATTTAACAGGCTGTCAGATATGTCATCCCACAATAATGAATCATCCTTAAATTGTAAGGTATCTCTCAAATCCTGTAAATCC
>SLKH01000288.1 GCA_007134665.1 Balneolaceae bacterium | reverse complement strand
GTGGCAATATCTTCTTTTGTAGCGTTGACGCTGACGCCCATGTTATCAACCAAAATTCTCAATAAAGAACAAAAGAAAAATAAGTTCTATAACCTGACGGAACCTTTCTATGTTTGGCTGAATAACAAATACAAATCTTCACTGAATACCTTTCTTGAAAAAAGATGGCTTGCTTTCGTAATTATTGCTTTCAGCGCAGGAATCGGGCTTTGGATTAACAGTATTCTGCCGCAGGAAATTGCACCCATGGAAGACAGAGGGCAAATGAGGATTTCTGCAACGGCTCCGGAAGGTGCCACTTATGAATATATGGATGCCTATGTGGATGATATGATTTCTGTAGTTCGGGAAAATGTACCGGAATTACATGCGATGAATACGGTGACCTCTCCCGGGTTTGGTGCTTCAGGGTCGGTAAATTCGGCATTTGGTTTTATCAACCTGGTCGACAGATCTGAACGTGACCGTTCTCAGCAGGAAATTGCAGATGATGTTGCGTCCAGATTATCACAATTAACTGGCGCCGAAACGTTCGTGTCTCAACCGCAATCGATCGGCCAGCGACGCGGTGGTTTGCCTGTTCAGTATGTTCTCCAGGCTCAAACACTTGATCAGCTTCAGGATCTGATACCTGTATTTCTTCAGGAAGTCAGAAGCCACAATGCATTTACCTTTGCAGATGTTAACCTGAAATTTAACAGGCCTGAGTTGCAGGTCAATATCAACAGGGATCGTGCACGTAATTTAGGTGTTTCCACTCAGGATATCGCACAAACCTTGCAATTATCACTGAGTGGAACCCGGTTTGGATTCTTCATCATGGATTCCAAACAGTATTGGGTTATAGGGCAGATGGAAAGGGAGCACAGGAACGCCCCTATTGACCTTCAAACGATATTTGTAAGAAATAACCGTGGTGAACTGATTCAGCTTGATAATCTTGTGGAAATTTCTGAAGACAGCGGCCCTCCACAGCTTTACCGGTTCAACAGGTATGCCTCTGCAACGGTTTCGGCGGCATTGGCACCGGGCTATACCATCGGCGATGGTATTAACGCGATGAATGAAATTGCAGACAATATTCTCGATGAACGAATTGTCACTGATCTTGCCGGCCCGTCACGTGATTTTGCAGACAGTGCAGCTGCAATGGATTTTATTTTTGCATTTGCATTAATCCTGGTTTACCTGGTTCTTGCCGCTCAGTTTGAAAGCTTCAGGGATCCGTTTATCATTTTATTTACCGTTCCTCTTGCACTCTTCGGTTCACTTCTTGCTTTGTGGTACTTCAGTGAAACGCTCAATATATTCAGCCAGATCGGAATGATTATGTTGATTGGGCTGGTGACCAAGAATGGTATCCTGATCGTGGAGTTTGCCAACCAGAGGCAGGAACAGGGAATGGAACTCATGGAAGCGATCAAGGATGCGGCTGCGGTCCGGTTCCGCCCGATTCTGATGACCTCCATGTCTACCGTTCTTGGTATATTGCCAATCGCACTTGCATTTGGTGCAGGCTCTGAGAGTCGTGTATCTATGGGTATCGCTGTTATTTTCGGTTTGATCATCGGAAGCATTCTGACACTGTATGTCATTCCGGCGATCTATTCTTACTTTGCATCCGAGAAAAAGCTGATTGAAGTCGATGAAGAACGATTGAGAAAAGCTGAAGAATTACAAGTCACATCTCTGAAATGAAACAATTTACAGTACCGTTCATTACCCTGCAATTGGTCCTGTTAATGATCATACCTGTAAAAGGTCAGGAATTATTAACATTGGACCAGGCGATTGAAATCGGCCTCGAAAATAATTACGGGATACAGATTTCCCGAAATGTTGCCGAAATTGCTGCGAATAACAGAACGCTTGGTAATGCCGGATTTTTACCGTCAATATCAGCGAATGCTACACGGAGAGAAAGTGTAGAGAATAGTCGTTTTGAAACGCAGGCAACTGATGGAGTAAATGAAAACCGTGGGGCAAGATCCACCAATACCAATGCGGGTATTTCACTGAACTGGACACTCTTCGACGGGATGAACATGTTTATTAATCATGAAATGCTGGGTGAATTTGAACAGCTCGGCAGAGATGAATTTCGCTTACAGGCAGAATCTACTGTTGAACAGATTGTAGCAGCCTATGTAAATATTGTCCGGATTAATGAGCAATTAAATGTACTTGAGAATTCCGTGGAAGTATCACTTGAAAGAATTGATATCGCAGAAACAAAACGTGACCTGGGATCCGGATCCGAGTATGAGCTGCTTCAGGCTCAGACAGATCTGAATGCCGACAGAGCTGCTGTGCTGCGAGAAAGTAACCGGCTTGTTGAAGCGAAAATTCACCTGAATGAAATATTAGCCCGGGATGCTGAAGAAGATTTTGATGTATCACCCGATATAATTATTAACCGGACCTTGCAACAGGGGGAACTTCAACAGAATATTCTTGAAAACAATATTTCCATTCAGCTTGCAAGAACTGAACAACGGATAGCAGAGCTTGAAATCAGGGAGATTCGAAGTGAACGGTTTCCTCAGCTTGAACTACACAGCGGATACACTTATAACCGGAATGAAGGCGGCGGGGGTTTTTTGATCTTTAATGAAACTGACGGATTCAATATTGGCCTTACCGCACGTATTAATATATTTGATGGGTTTAATACTAACAGGAGAATTCAGAATGCAAGGATCAATCAGCGAAATAGTGAATTGATGCTCGAGGAAGAGCTGAAACGAATTAATGCCGGATTTTTACGTGCATACAGAACCTATCAAAACAGTCTGGAATTGGTTGACCTTGAAGAGGACAATCTCGCTAATGCAGAAGAAACTCTCGATATCGCATTGGAGAGATTCAGGCAGGGCATGATCAGTGCGATTGAATTCAGGGAAGCCCAGCGCACTTTTTTATCTGCTGAAAGCAGACTCATTGAAGCAAAGTATGATGCGAAAATTGCAGAAACCGAACTGCTCCGGTTAAGCGGAGGGCTCCAGCATATCGCACTTTAAGCGTGGTATTTCATAAAGAATTGGCCATGCGAAGCTGATTATTGCATGTATCGATTATTCGATTTCTGCAAGGTAGAAGCAATAACCATTTTCATAGATGACTTTTCCGGACTTGATCCGAATTGTGTCACCAGGTTTTACCGGAAGATCTGTAGTTGTGTAGATTTCTTCAGACGGAGGGGGCCCACCCTCGTTTTCCCACTTTTCTATAGATTCAAACTCTTCTGCCTCCATCGGCCGGATTGCAATTTTGATACGTTTCTTTTTCTCTTTTGATTCCATGGTTTTAAGTGATGAATTTTTCAACCCAAATTTGTCATTGAAACAGTCAGGGTTTCTTAATTTTAAAGAATACTCATGAACTTTTGTGTTTTCCCGACAAGCGTGTCGGGATCGGCACCGAACACTTTCGGTGCAAAAAAAGCCTAACGACTTTTTTGGGTTTAATTCTTCGCGTTCACATTATAATAGTTGAATTTATAAACCGGTTGGTATCAGCCGGGAACTACCATGATAGGGATTCTTGAATAATATCCCATCTCTTTGGTATGGTTTTTCTCAAATAATGATTTCATAATCGACTTTTTATAACGGGTCATCACAAGCATGTCGATGTCATTATTTTCGATGTATCTTGATAAACCTGTAAAAGTCTCATCGTCAAAATATATATCAAAATTTAATTTAGAGTAAGATACTTCTTCTTTTACCAGTTCACGAAATCCTCTGAAACTTAAATTAGAATCAAAACTCTCCTGGCTGGAAATATGCACAATATGAATAGTGGAGTCGAATAGTTCAGCGATTTGTACAAGAGATTTAATGGTTTCGATATCATTTGGCCTGTAATCGGTTGCAAAAAGAATATGGTTGAAACCTTTATTAACGTCACTTTCCGGAACGACGATAACTGGTACGGGTGATCGCAATGCGATATCGGTTGAAGTGCTTCCAAATAACCTTTTTCTCAGGGCGGAAACACCCATACTTCCCATTACAATCAAGTCGATATCCCTTGATTTTACAATTTCCATTACGGTCGCTTTTGTTAAACCGGTTGCGAGCATTGTATTACCCTGAATATTCTTAAACCGGTCATCCTTCATTAGCTGCTGAAACATGTCATTCAACCGCTTGTTTGCACCCCTCTTCATTTGTTCAAGTGTGCTTTCTACAGTTGATGCGAAATCATAAGGTGGTTCAATGCAGTGTAAAAGAGTAACAGATGCTTTTGTCTCTGATGCTAAAACCAACGCCTGTTCAAACGATTTTTTTGAATATTCCGAGAAATCTGTCGGTACAAGTATATTTTTTACGAGTTCTGGCATATTAGATCCTTGTTTCATGAATTCAATGATAGCATATGATAACCATAGAACACTTGTGAATATGTAGAGCGATTAATGTATTTTCTGTAGGGAATTTCCCTATTGATTGTAAGGTTTAACATGATCTCTTTGTTTATGATATCGATATTCATTTTTTTTACATCAATTTGATTTAAACCTGATACCGGAAATCTATTGCCTTCAGGGTCAACTACACGTATATGGAAAATCGCATATTAGCGCCAAATCTTGCTGAGCTTTATAAGCGCGCTGCTAACCGCTATGAATCACTGCCTGCATTTGCAACAAGACGCAAGGAACTTGATTGGCAACCGGTTTCATTTCGTGAATTATATGAGAAGGGTCTCGATCTTGCAACCGGACTGATTGAACTCGGTGTTGAAGCCAGAGAGCATGTCGGTCTGTTTGGAGATAATCGATTCGAATGGATTCTTGCAGATTATGGTGTCCAGTTTTGTGGAGCGGCAGATGTTCCGAGAGGCGGGGATGTGACGGATGATGAAATGATTTATATCATTAACCATGCCAATGTTAAAGTTACATTTGTTGAGACTGAACAACTCCAGGATAAAATACTTCGACTTCGGGATCAGATGCCGGTATTGGAAGAGATCATATTAATGGATCCGGACGCGGAAACTGAAAAAGGTGTTCATAAAATGCAGGATATCATTGATAAAGGTTCAGATCTCAGGGATCAGGGTGATCTACGTGCAGAAAACAGGATGGCAAATATCAAACCGGATGACCTCTTCACTCTGATATATACATCCGGAACCACCGGTAAACCGAAAGGGGTAATGCTGACCCATGCAAATATGACCTCCCAAATGAAAGTGATACCGATCCGGCTCGACTGTACTGACCGGGTACTCTCAATTCTACCAATTTGGCATATTTTTGAACGGGTTTTTGAAATGTATACCATAAGTTGTGGCGTTTGTACTTACTATACAACTATTCGTACACTTGGCGATGATCTGAAAAATGTGGAGCCGACTTTTATGGGCTCTGCTCCCCGCTTATGGGAAAACCTTCATGAAAGAATTTTAAAGAGAATATCACAAGCCCACCCGATGAGACGGCTGCTTTTCAAAATTGCCTACTTTCTGGGAAAGCAGTACAGTGAATCCATGTATCATCTCAGGGGGAATAATTTGAAGTTAACACCTCCATCTGAGATGATAAGGTTGTTAACATTACCACTGCACCTGTTACGTTGGCTGGTCGTTGTGCCCTGGTATGGTTTTTTCAATGCTGCTGTGCTTGAACCGATCCGGTTAAGTGCCGGGGGTTCCTTAAAAGCAACAATTTCTGGCGGCGGTGCATTGCCGGTAGAAATCGATAAATTTTTTAATTATATCGGTATCCCCGTGCTTGAAGGTTACGGTATGACAGAAACCTCTCCGGTACTTGCCGTGAGGCTGCCGGATCAACTTGTTGTAGGAACCGTGGGGCCACCGGTCTATAATACAGAAATCAAACTCGTTGATCTGGAAACCCGGAAAGAGCTGTACCCCGATCCGTCAGACCCTGAAAACGGAAGGGGTAAGCGGGGTGAGATATGGGTGAGAGGCCCCCAGGTGATGAAAGGCTATTACAAAGAACCTGAGAAAACGGCAGATACAATGGAGGGCGGCTGGCTAAAAACCGGCGACCTGGGTATGATTACGTTTAATGACTGTCTGAAAATACTGGGCCGGAGTAAAGCTACAATTGTGCTCTCAAGCGGTGAAAACCTGGAGCCTGAACCTGTTGAGATGCGTTTGAATCAGAGCCCATACATTACAAACAGCATGCTCGTAGGCCAGGATAAAAAGCATGTTGGTGTTCTGATCGAACTCAACCCGGATGAATTTGCCAGGAAAGGGATTAAAGCATCATCATTAGCTGAATTATCCGGGAATAAAGAGGTGAATAAAATTATACGTAATGAAATCAAAAAAATGATATCGGCTGAGAACGGTTTCAAGAGATTTGAACAGATTCAGCGTTTTCGAATTTTGCCGGAATCATTTGAAGTGGGAGATGAGCTGACAAATCTCTATAAACTCAAGCGTCATGTTATACGTGATAAATATGCAGACCTGATCGAGGAGATGTATTCACCGGAACCAGTAACTGCGGGAAAAGTGTAAGCTATGGAATTTGAAACACAGCTATTGTATCCAAT
>SLKH01000278.1 GCA_007134665.1 Balneolaceae bacterium | reverse complement strand
CAATATCTGAGGATACTGAGTTATGCAAGGCCTTATATACTGCTGCTGGTGCTGGCGATACTGGCATCGATACTTGCTACCCTTGTTTGGCTTGCAGTTCCACTCGGGTTAAGAGAACTTCTGGACGCCGTATTTGAGGGAGGCGACAGGCAAATGCTCAATATAGTTACATTTGTTCTGATCGGCCTTTTTTTTACCCAGGCATTTCTCGGTTTCTGGGGTAATTATACCCTCGACAGGGTCGGTGAACGAATTGTGGCAGACCTTCGGAAAGAGATTTTTGAACATCTGAACCGACTGAGTTTACGATTCTTTGCCAATCGCCGCCTCGGGGAGATTTCATCCCGCCTTACCAATGATGTGGCAGCCGTTCGCGAAGCCATCACCGGCACGTTGTCGGAGGGATTAACACAGAGTATCAATCTTATCGGATCAGTCATCCTGATGGTCTACCTCAACTGGAGGCTTAGTCTCGTAATATTTATCACTGTTCCGGTCATAACACTTGCCGTTCGCTATTTTGGCAGCCTGATCCGCAAGCTTTCACGGGAAGTCCAGGACCGGCTGGCAGATACCACATCTATTTCGGAGGAAAGTCTTGGTGCTGTTCATGCCGTCAAATCCTTTGCCAGAGAACCTTATGAGATCGGACGGTATAACCGGAAGGTTAACGAACTCTTTGATATCGCCCGAAAGCGGGTACTCTATCGAAATCTGTTCTGGTCTTCAGTGAGTCTGTTATTTATGAGTACCATGATTGTCATATTCTGGTTCGGCGGATCTGAAGTTCTGGCCGGCCGGCTCACTGCGGGTGACCTGGTTGCATTTATCTTTTTTGCTTTCAACATCGGACGCTCATTGGGTGGAATGGCACGAATCTATACGGTATTCAGCAGTGCAGTAGGTGCTTCGGAACGTATATTTGAGCTTCGTGATGAAGTGCCCGAAATTATCGATCACCCGGATGCAATTGACCTGGAAATTATAAAGGGTGCTGTTTCATTTGATGATGTTTCATTTTTCTACGAAAAGGACCAGCCTGTTCTCAGAAATATAAGTTTAACCTGTAAACCCGGAGACATTATAGCTCTTGTCGGACCAAGCGGTGCAGGAAAAACCACACTGCTAAACCTGATTCCCCGGTTTTATGAACCACAGGAAGGCGTTATTTCAATTGATGGACAGGATATCAGCCGAATCAGACAAAGCTCTCTCAGAAAACATATTGCAATCGTGCCACAGGAAATACAGTTGTTCGGTACCAGCATTAAAGAAAATATTCGATACGGCAGGCTTGATGCCACCGATGACGAAGTTGTGGAAGCAGCCAAACTCGCCCAGGCGGATGAGTTTATCATTCAGCATCCTGATGGATATAATGCGATGATCGGAGAGAAGGGAGTTAAACTGAGTGGTGGCCAGCGGCAGCGAATTGCCATCGCACGGGCAATCCTTAAGAAACCTGCTATCCTCTTGCTGGATGAAGCTACTTCATCACTCGATTCTGAGTCGGAAGCGGCTGTTCAACTTGCACTAAATCATCTGATGAAACAATGTACAACATTTGTGATCGCACACCGACTCTCCACAATTCAGAATGCATCCACCATTCTCGTGATGGATAACGGGGAAATTATCGAACGCGGATCGCATGATAATTTGATCCGGCAAAACGGCCTTTACAAAAGGCTTTATGATATACAATTCCATAATGAGGAGATAGTTGGCAAGGAATTCATCAGATGACACAAAACCTCATGGCATGACTTCCCGTCATACCATGAGTGAAAAGCCCGCATCAATACACCCGCTCAATAATCGGTAACGGCACACTGTCAGCGTAGTATTTCCAAACCCTGCCACGTCGATTCATCCGATGACGGGAAGTCATCGGATGAAGGGAGTTCATGCAAGCGCCTGCCTGCAATACTCAAGGCATTTTTTGATTTCCTGCACTGCATCGGATCCATCCGGAACCGGGTATTCAAGTTCGATGGTTGCAACGAATTCAGCGTTCCGGTCGCGCATCAATTGTAGAACTTTAGCAATGGGAGTATCCCCTTCGCCCCACGGCATGTTGTCACCGTTATTTATTTTGCGGTCTTTCAGGTGCAGGCTTCCGATTCGGTCCCAGTGACGTTCAATCAGGGGAATCGGACTATCATTGGTCCCTGCAACATAATGCCCGATATCCAGGTTTAACCCGTTATATTGCGATTGCCAGATTGCACGGTCCCAGAAATTGAAATTCGCCTGGGTGTGGTTGTGGTAGGCAACCAGAATCTGGTGCCTTGTTGCAAGCTGGCCGATCCGGTTTGTCAGCGTTCCGTCATCATCATTCCGGGGAAGTTCCATCGTAAGCTGCCACGCCCCAAGCGCTTTGGTAGCGTTAAAAAGATAGTCGCACTCGGCATCCGACATTTCATGAGTAATGGCCTCTTTGAATCCGTAGAACTCTACACCCGTATCATTATACATCCTGCGTAAATCTTCATAACCGCTCATATCAGCCATCTCCCTCCAGCGGCTCAGCTCTTCCCGGTCATCCCGCGGGGGTGCGCCTAAAAATGCTTCCACCGGCGGTATCTGCATCTCAACCAAACTGATACCCGTCTCATTTATCGCTTCAAGAAGCTCTTCAACCGTATTTCCATGCATTCTTCTGAATGCATACGGTGCGATAACACCGATTTTCACACCGTTGATAACAGAACTGGTTTTCACAGGTCTATTTGAAAAAGCCGGAGATCCAAAAACCGAACCAGGCACGACAGAAAGTCCTGCAACTGCAGCAGCGGTGGTACCAATAAATTTTCTTCTTGAATAATGATTTGCAGCCGGTTTCGATTTTTTCATGCTCATTTCTTTAAAATTTGTGAATTAGTTACTGAGTAGCAGCCGGTTTATACCGTGCAGCTTCGTGGTAATTTAATGAAACCGGTAAAAGTTGCCAGATATTTTTTATCAACAAAAAAAGCCCGTACCAACTAAATGGTACAGGCTTCAAATTTTTGATCAATAAAGTGATTTCAGCTATTCGTAATCGAGGCTGTTAACATTTACTGCACTAAGACCTTTTGGCGTGTCTTCAACTGAAAATTCAACTGCTTCGTTCTCTTCAAGTCCCTGATTTAGCCCCAGGTTTTCTACATTATTTCTGTGTACGAAAATATCTTTACTTCCGTCTTCTGGTTCGATAAATCCAAAGCCTTTATCGGCGTTGAACCATTTAATTTTACCTTTTTGTGTCATTGTATTGGTTTCGTATAGTTTAAAACACCTGAGCGGAGTGATCTGTTCGTATTGATTCGGTGTTAAACGCGTCGATAAGAATAAAGAGGTCTCTCTTCAAGTGATGGTTTTATGTAACAGGCACAATGTACCACTTATAATTGCCAATTCAATATTTATTATCAGATTATGTCAATTAAGACATCAACACATCTTTTTTACTTCGTACACTTGTGTTCCACTTTTACCCTGCCGTCGCTCCGCCGTCGATAGCCAGTACTGACCCGGTAATCCAGGATGAATCTTCACTTGCTAAAAAAAGGATTGCATTGGCAACATCGGCCGGTGTTCCGGTTCTTTTTAATGGCAAAGAACCCGGTACTTCATCCAGTATTGTATCGGAATTTGGAAATGCAACCGCAGAAGATCTGTATAATTCTGTATCCACCGGACCCGGCTGTACAACATTAATACGAACTTCAGGGCCGTAATCAACAGCAGCCTGCCTGACAAGCGAATGCACAGCACCTTTGCTCGCACAATATGCTGCATGATTGGGAAATCCCTTGTGAGTTGCAACTGAACCGGTTACTACCACACTTCCCCCTTTCTCCTTCATAAGCGGCAATCCCAGCCTGAGCATATAAAAAACAGCATTCAGATTGGTATCAAGTGTATTCTTCCAAGTTTCAAAGGATACACCGGTAATGGAACCTAACCCAAGAATTCCCGCATTTAGCACAAGGATATCCGGATTACCATATGCATCTACCGCCGTTTCCATCAATCGCTGATTTTCATCGTACTCTCGGACATCAGCACGGATAAACAGAGCTTCACCACCTTTTTGTCTGATCATCTGAACCAGGTCTTCTCCCGCAGTACTATTCCGGCCATTTACAACAACCCTGGCTCCCTCAGAAGCAAATAGTTCAGCAGTTGCCCTGCCCATTCCTTGCGTAGCGCCGGTTATGATCGCAACTTTACCCTTCAACTTTTCCATCAGATACGTCCTGTAAGCAGATTGATTATTTATTTCTTAATCTACTTAATTCTGGAACAGACAGGCAATTAAAAAATCCCGGTTACTTGAACTCAAATCGATTGGCAAAGAGCAGGCTTTCATGGTTTAACAAACCCTGAAACCTGCTCTCTGAACTACAAACAACTGGTACTTTATACTATCAACTCTTTCTTAAGCAGATTCTGAACCGTTATTCCTTCGAACAAGCACCACGATCAATCCGATATTCACTGCCAGACTCAAAAAGAAAAGAATAGTCATCAGATTTCCTTCCCGTGTTGGAGCAGCTACCAGACTCCATTCCGATAGCATCCTGTCAATATTTGCAATTTGTGTATGGCTCATTACTGCAGATGCCGTCAATGCATCGCCCCATTCACTTTTGACAGACTGATTCCAGAAATCGGAAAATGTTCTGAACTGCTCCAGGTCTTCTTCATTGTTTCGATCCCGTGCTGTTTCAGTTCGCTCTCTGATATAATTTTCCTGTGCATTGTAAAATTCCTGTGAACTGTTAAATGACGGAAGGTTAAAACCGTTCTGAGAATATGCATCTGATATGGCACCCCACAACTGGTCATCAATCGCTGCGTTCCAGTCTGATAATCGTTCATTAATTTCACTTCTCGCCTGAGCAGGGTTCTCAGTTTCAAACGTATTGACCAACTGATCACCGAATTGCTGCCACCAGTTGCTAAAATAAGCTTGCTGTGCCTTCATGTTCATCAGGTCAGTCGGCGTATGCTCAGCCTGCTGGGCGTACATCAGATGTTCGCCGAGCATGGTTCTCACCAAATCAACAGGGGAATCATCCAGCCGCTCAAAAATTGCTGTCATCTCCTGTTGTGTTGTTGCATCCACGGCGTCATACCTTTCCAGAAGATCAGTCAGGAACTCCGTCACAAACCTGTCTCTTTCGCGCAAGGAGGCAGTGACCGTTTCCCCGCCTGCCTGTTCTGCAACCAAAGCACGCTCTTCCAGTTCAACAACCCGCCCGATCAGCCAATTGATATGCTGGTCGTACCGGTCCATTCGGTCCCTTGTTCGCATCAGTTCCGACCGGAGTTGAGAAATACTTCTATCCTGTCGCTGAATCGTTCGAATTTTAGACTGCATAGCCATAAATTTAACCCGGAGATCCTCAAACTTGCTGCCCATTGTTTCCGGCTGAATTCTTCGGTTTATGACAACAGAATGCTCTCTGTAATCATTTAAGAGTTCATTTACCCGGTCCTGGGTAGCCCTCAGGTCATCCATGGTTTGAGAATCGGTTATCATCAATTCCACTTCCTGATATTCCTGAAGAAATTGTTCGGTTATTTCGCGATCTGTCTGTTGCGCCTGAACCGTTGTTACAAACACACTCATTAACAGCAGTGTGATAAATACTGAAAACGTATTATTCATTTTCTTATTCATGATTTACTCCTCACAATCTGCCATTTTCATTTATCTGATATGATTCACCAGTAGCCCGGTCTACAACTTCGATATAGTCGCCCCGCTGATTAAACCCGGGATTTTGCAGGCCTTCTGGTGATATTTCTATATCATTGTCAATTTTCAACTCACCCGGCCGTGGCTCGAGTACATATACATTAGTGAATCCTGATGCTGTGACAAAATAGTATCCGCTTCTGTTGCGAATCAGTATTACTTCGTCAGCAGTATCCATGTTTTCCCTTCTCAATAAGGGATCAACACTAAAAACGATTCCGTAACGCTCATCATGAACATAATTATGAGCATCCGGAGCCAACGCACTTTCAAAAGGCTGTGAATAGTCGACATACGGAATGTATGACGAACAGGCTACAACCCCCATCAGAAGCGCCACAACTGTAACCATTATTGTAACTCTAATTGTTTGCATAACTTTTTAGATTAGGTTTAAGTATGCTTGTTTGATACCAGAAAAACTTCCATCGCACTTATTATTTTTTTATAAGTCAAAATTCTGTCGGTATTTACACCATTCAAAAACTGATACAGGAGAAACAAAAGAATGTTCCTGACAGGTTTCATACCATTTTCATAAACCTGATGCCGTAATCAATCTGTAATCTGCCAATTGGTGTATTCCAGGTACTCTGTCAAGCTTTCATAATCTGTACAACAATCACTAAGTTCTCTTAATTCATATTGTTATAAATAACTCAAATAAAAGTAAAAAAGCCAATCATACAGGTCCCATACTGGATCAAAAATTCCTGCTTGAAATTATTCCTGATCTTCATTAGCCTGATTATTATGAATTTATACCGATTATCCACTTTTCTCATACTTTTTT
>SLKH01000086.1 GCA_007134665.1 Balneolaceae bacterium | reverse complement strand
GTATTGGATAGTTCATCGTCGCCACCGGCAAATAGCTGATCGATTTGATCCGATGCAAAATGACGGCGAAAAGCGTTCATGAACGAATTGTTAAATGTCTGACGCTCGGTTCCCAACAGAATACCAAAAGAGTGATCCTGAAGGTCAAGACGATAATTGGCAACCAGGTTCATCATGATATCCTGACCGCTGCCGCGCTCCTGGAAAAGCCTGGGTTCTGCATAACCTCTTGAGGAGCCTTCCAAAACCGGTTCACCATTTTCATAGGTCTCATAATCCCATGTATAGAGAGTCCAGGGTGTTTGCCAGACGCTCTGTTCCCTGAAATTTCTGTCGTATGCGAAATTGCCACGCAGTTCCAGACCGGGAACAGCAGGTATTTCAACATTCAGGCTCAGGTTGCTCTGGAAATAATACCGTTCATCATTGTTATATCCTGTCTCGGGAGTTCCAACAACAACCGGGTTGTCACCATACTCAATATCCGGGCCCGGTAAACCATTCGGCCAGTAAGCCGGAAGATGCGGTTTACCTCTCATTACCATCCGGAAGATATTACCTGCAGATCGTGTCGGATAATTTCGATCTTCGAATCGGCCTGACACGTCAAATCCCAAAGTAACATTATCAGAAATCTGGCCATCAATATTACTTCTGAACTGATATTGATTATACCTTGTGGCACTATTATAGTAATATCCGTCTTCTGTTAAACCTCCGAGTGATACGTAATACTGAATAGACTCACTTCCACCCGATACAGACATATCGGCCCTTGTTTGGTAAGATGCCGGTTTAAGCGTTTCAGCAAACCAGTCAGTATCCGGATAGAGCCAGGGATCAGTTCCCTGCCTGTGGTTCTCAATTCTCTCCTGTGAATATGGTGGAGTGTTTCCTCTGTAGATAGCAATTTCGTTTAACATTTCCAGGTAAGTGGCAGCATCAGCCATTTCAGGAACACGAGTAGGCTGATTCAAACCCTGGTTAAAATCTACATTGAATTGTGTTGCTCCTGCCTGTCCCCTTTTGGTTGTGATCAGAATCACACCATTCGCTGCCTGGGCACCGTAAATAGCTGCAGACGCATCCTTCAATACACTGATATTTTCAATATCCCTTGGATTCAGGCGCTCGAGGCCGCCGGCACGGTTTGGAACTCCGTCAATCACAACCAGAGGTGCATTATTTCCAAGTGTATGTTCTCCACGTATTCGGATCATCGCACCATCTGCTCCGGGTTCACCGCTTGTATTCACAGTAACAACTCCGGGAAGCTGGCCGGATATGCTGTTTGATATATTTGTAACAGGTGCCTGTTGAAGCCTTTCTCCTGAAATGGATGTAACGGAACCGGTTAATGTTTCCCGTGCCCTTGTACCATACCCTACAACTACGAGTTCTTCAGTACCGAAGATTTGCATCTGCAGTTCAACATTGATTTCAGTTCTGCCATCAATGGGTACTTCCTGTCTCTGATAACCGATATAAGTAAAAATAAGGGTTTCCTGAAGTGACGGGACTGAAAGAGTAAAGTTTCCATCAAGATCAGTAGCTGTACCGGTTTCAGTTCCCATGACTACGATATTCACCCCGGGCAAGGATTCACCTGTACTGGCATCCACAACTGTTCCCCTTACAGTTTCCTGGCGGTCTACATTTAAGATCATCGCCGGAATTCTATTTAAAGGGCTTCTGATCTCCTGAATCGATATAACCGTTCCATTTGATATATAATGAGCAGTCAACCCCGTTCCCTCAAGCAGCGTATTTACTGCCTGTAAAACGGGCATCTCCTCGATCAAAAGAGAAGCGCTTTCATCAGGGATCAGGTTGGAATTATACGATAATCCCAAATTCGCCTGATTTGCAATGAATTCCAGTGCATCAGCAAGTTTCATGTCTTCCAACTCAACTGTCAGAAGATCTTCATCAACTTCATTTTGAAGACTTACAAGGTACTCGGATCCAAGAATTTGTGCATTTGCTGAGCCCGGATAGAGTATAGAACTCATACCGGCAAACAACATAATAATGCCCAAAAGCATTATTCCCAATCCGGAAATGGTAACTTTCCTTATTTCATTCATCCTTTGTGTGATTTATGTTATCGTTGTGTAATTGAAGAATTTATATATTAAGTATAGACCTTCAATCTGATTGTTTAGTGTTCCATCGAATTATCCCGTTCCTCATGGTATAATTGATATTCAGACCTTCTGAAATTGTATTCAGTACATTCTCAAGTGAGTCCCGGTTAAAATTGGCAGTCAGGCTTAATGTGCTCAGTTCACCATCTTCAAGTTCATTAGTGATGTCAAAAATTCTTTCAAGCTGCTGAAGAACCTGGTCAAAAGGAGTGTTATTGAAAATGATATTGCCATGCAACCAACTCAGATAGTTGTATATTTCCGATGATTCTTCGAGTATCGTGCCACTCTTTTTTTCATACATTCCGACCATGTTTTCTGTCAGAATTGTCTCACTGGTTTCGTTTAGTGTACTAAACGAGACCTTCCCTTCTGAAACTGCAACGATTACATTACCTGATGACCGAAGAGTGTTTATATCGAAACTTGTGCCCAGCACAGAAATTATTGATTCTGATGTTAGTACCTGAAACCGGCGATCCGCATTGCTTACAATTTCAAAATAGGCCTGCCCGTTTAATCTTGCTGACATATCACCGCCGGAACCTGAAGCTATTGTAATGGTTGAATTTTCATTCAATTGGATTTCGGAGCCGTCGTTCAGTTCAATACTTTTTATTTCCGAAGCACCGGTTTGATATGTTATCGTTTCGGCAACCTTTCCCTGATACAAGCTTAAGTTCAATACATACATCATTGAAATCAAAACAAGTATGCTTACAGCAACAAATTTGTAAGAATTTCTGAATTTTTTGTCAGAATGAAGTTTTAACCGGGATTTATGTTCAGGCTTACCAATTCTTTCAGTAATGGAATTCAATACCTCTTCCTTTCTATCTCTTGTAGCTCTTGATTCTTCATTATTCGAATCCGAATGTGCTTCTGCAGTAAACTGATTTTCGATATAGTTGGTACCTTCTACCGTTTGAAACCAATCCAGAACTATTTTTGCCTCACTTCTGGTAGCAGTACCATTGAAATATTTTTCGAGTAACTTCTTATCCGGCTTTTTCATCCCGTACTTTTATTGCATTTACTATTAATACAACACGGAATGGCAAAAGTATGTGAAAAAATTCGGGTTTTACTTTTTCACACTATATCAAGGATGCTTTTGATAGGCAGATATGTATTCCCTCATTCTCTTGCTAGCCAAGTAGTAGTGTGATTTAACCGTATTGACCGTCAAACCTAATTTAGCAGCTATTTCATCGTTAGTATAATCGCCAGCACTTTTTAATTCATAGACCTGTCTTTTAATATCCGGCAATTTTTTAAGACAATGATTAAAAAGAAGTTGTAATTCAGAATGTAATACAACTTCATCCGCTTTAAGTGATTCATTTGCATTGATCCTGGCATATTCAAACTGCCGCAATATTCTTCTCTTTTTAATTTTAATCATGTTAAGGACATGATTCTTCAATGAAATGAATAGATAGCCTTTTAAGGATTTCTCACTTTTTAAATTTAACCTGTTTAACCAAAGTTTGATGAAGACATCCTGTACGGCATCTTCAGCAAGTTGCTGATCTCTGAGAAATTTAACAGCAAGTTGATGTAATTCATCATAATATAACCAGTAAACTTCTTCAAGGGCCTTTTTATCCCCGATTCGAATTCTTTTAACAAGATTTTTATCACCCATACTCGAATTTCCCGTAACCGAAAGTGCAATAAGTAACTTATCCCGAAATTTTCGTTCTATAATGAAATGATTCCATTTCATAACAGTATTATTAATAAAATATAAAATCTTGTAAAATTAAAAAGCAAAAATAACATTGTACTGATTAAGTACTACTATGAATTGCCGGGATTGCCTCTGTAGTTTTATTAATCAGGTAAATCTTAATACAGCAATGATTTAACTTGTCAGGATTTATACCATTTAATATTTATCACAGGATTGTCAGGTCACATCACACATGTATGAATCTCAAAACTGAAACAAAATCTCAATCACGATCAAAAGAGCATTTTAAAAAACTCTGGAAATTGCTTGTAAAGCACAGTAATTGGGAGAAATTTATTGATGATGAAAAGACGATAGACCCGGATAAACCTTTTCACCAAAAGCGGCAAGGCGGTTTATTATTTTTTCTGAAATTCATCCCCTGGATACTTCTATTGGGTTTTTTTTTCTCGTTTTACTGGGATTTTCCCGGGCGGGAAATTATTCTGTTCGGAAATATATATCCGGTTGAAGGACTTCTGAGAATTGTTAGTGTTAGCGGGCTTATCGGTTTTTTAACCAATTGGTTAGCTATTACGATGTTATTCAGGCCGGCCAGAAAACGGCCTCTTCTTGGCCACGGACTTATTCCGGCACAAAAAAAACGTATTGCATTCCGCTTAGCAACGGCAGTTTCCAGAGATTTGATTAACCCTGACATCATCAAGAAAAAAATTCATGAATCAGGAGTGATCTCTAAATACAGAGAATTGGCTTCGGATTATATTAAAGCTGTTACCGATAATCCGGAATTCAGATCCGACCTCAAACAATGGGTTGTCGATTATGTCCAGGCAATGATCGGTGATCCTGAAGTGCGTACTTCCATAGCAGAAAAACTAATTACTGAATTGGATGAATCACTGGAACAACGATCCCTCGAAAAGGTGGCAATAAAAACATATACCTTATTAAAAGGCAAAGAGATGCAGGATATTGTTGAAGAGTCGCTCGTCAGGCTGCCTGCAACTGTGGAAAAAGGACTCATCCGGTTTGATGAATTCCTGGACCGGCTACCAGAGCATATAGAGAATGAGAGTGATAAAATAGAAACCATAGTAACTCAAATTTTATATCGACTTGTCAATCAACTCGACGTTTTTTCACTTGTTGAGGAGAACCTGAAAAATTATGACGAAAAAAGGCTCGAACAACTGATTAAGGGAGCCACAAATGAACAGTTATCCTATATCCAGTATCTGGGCGGTATATTGGGTACCATCGGAGGCCTGGTCATCTGGCAGCCCATACTGAGTCTTGCCGTTCTGGCGTGTTTATTTCTCATTGTTTTATTCACAGATCATTTACTTATGGCCGTCAGTCCCGGCAAGGAAACAAACATATAACAGGGTGAATATAAGCTGCTGAATAATTAACTAACATTAACATCAACGAGGTATTCTTTATGAAAAATGTACATTCGGTATTTACATTATGTTTATTATTGATCTTTATCAGTTTACCATTGCAGGAGGCACATTCACAAAATGTGCCAGGTGAAGGCACACTTGGAATCACAGCCAGCGTTCAGTCCGGACAAACCAACCTGTTATTTCCATACCGTGTAACAGACCAGGTTGCCATTGCTCCCATGATCGGATTTCGATCAGTGGAAAATGGTTTAACGACCTTGCAAGTGGGTATTAAACCTCAATTTTTCCGGGCTATCGGAAATGATTTCGCTACGTATCTTGGAGGGCTTGGAATGATACGAATTGACTCTCCAAATGTTGGAGATAACGACTCTTCATTTGTTCTTGGATTTAACGGCGGAGGCGAATATTATCTGAGTAGCCATTTCAGCCTTGGAGTTGAAGGCCTGGTGAATATTGTACTCGACAATCAAAATTCGATCAGTACCGGGGCTGCTGTGAACGCTACATTTTATTTTTAATTCAATCAGCAAATTTTATGGAGGCTATTTCCACCAGTAAACTTGCAGTATTAATTGATGCAGATAATGCTCAACCCTCTATTATTGATGGGTTATTGGCTGAAATAGCCAAATATGGAACAGCTAATGTGAAGCGTATCTACGGTGACTGGACTCAGCCACAACTCAACAGCTGGAAGAATGAGTTGTTACAGCATTCAATTCAACCTATACAGCAATTCGGATATACCAGGGGAAAAAATGCAACAGACAGTGCACTAATCATTGATGCAATGGATTTACTGTATACAGGTGAGTTCGACGGCTTCTGCCTTGTATCCAGTGACAGTGACTTTACTAAGCTGGCTGCAAGAATAAGAGAAGCGGGCCTCGTTGTTTATGGATTCGGAGAGAAAAAAACTCCGGATCCATTTGTGGCTGCCTGTGATAAATTTATATACACAGAAGTTCTCCAGGAAGATAAAGATGAAAAAAAATCCGACCGAAAAGTCAAAGCCCAAACACTGAAACAGGATACAAAATTGGTCAACCTTGTCCGTAATGCTATTGATGCATCATCGGATGAAAGCGGGTGGGCTCATCTTGCTCCGGTTGGGAGTTATATTGCAAAACAGTCCCCTCAGTTCGATCCAAGAAATTATGGTTACCGAAAACTTGGAGAATTAATTGATTCAATGGGTTTATTTGATATGGAGGAAAGGCCAGTAGGCCAGGGACAATCGAAAGCGATTTATGTGAAGGATAAGAGGAAATAAATAGTAAAAAGTAAAAAGTAGAAAGT
>SLKH01000118.1 GCA_007134665.1 Balneolaceae bacterium | reverse complement strand
CTTCGCAATGGCAGGATTGACGTCATGATCGATGGAATGCGAATGACCCCGGCGTGTGTGGATGGAATGGATCCGCTGACAGCCTACATAGAAACCGATAACCTGGAATCAATCGAGATCGGCCGCGGTCAATCAGGGAGCGGACCGGCATTTAATGCATCAGGCGGTTCGATGAATTTTCAAATGGCCCGGGCAACCCTGGGCACCGGATTCCAGGGGAGTACTGAAGCCGGTTATCATTCTGTTTCCTCTCAACAAGTTTACCAGGGAATGATAAATTATGGAGGCAGTGACTGGGGATTCCGCTTATCGGGTACCTATCGGAATGCTGGTGATATGAAAGCCGGTGAAGGGAGAAGGGTGTTTAATTCTTCACTTGAAAAAGGGAACCTGCACGCTTCTCTGTTATATCAGCCTGATGAATCACACCGTTTTAATTTTCAATATATAGGTGATTTTGCCGGTGAAGTGGGTTATCCTGCCTTAATCATGGATACAAAACGGGCTGATGCTCACGTATTTGGCCTGGAACATACATGGAATCAGCCTGTAAGCGGAGTTTCAGCTTTAAAATCAACATTGTATCTGAATTCAGTACAACACTGGATGGACGACTATTCGCGGGATGTTACTGCAAGGGAGGTCATGAGAAATATGTATATGCCAATGTTTGGTGAAACTCTGACATACGGAGTGAATAGTTCAGGTAATTATCTGGAAGGAAGTCACCTGGTTGAATTCATGATTGAATCTTATCGAGTGGAAGCTGATGCAGATATGTGGATGTATCACATCAATCCTGATGTGAGCGATATGTATCTTGTAAATCTTGGTGATGTTTCGAACTGGAATAGTTCTATTTCTGCAAAATACACACATTTTTCAGGAAGTGGGTGGAATGCAGGTGGCAATCTGAGATTGGAAACCGGATTGAGTAAAATCAGGGAAACAAGTGCCATTAACACATATGTATCTGAATATCCGGAACTGGACGACCTGGATCCGGCCGAGTTTGTTTACCTGGCAGGAGTTCATGCAGAAAAGGAGATGGCAGATTCTTTCACAGCCGGACTCCGGTTATCCGACGGTTTCCGTTTGCCGGACCATATGGAACGATATGGATATTATATATATCAACCGTTAGATGGATTTTTCTATATCGGGAATCCGGGGCTTGAGCCTGAAAGAAGCAGCCAGGCCGAGATCTATATCATCTACGGCAGCAGTTCCACGCTCTTTCATGGGAGCAGTACACTGTGGATAAACAGAATGGACCGGTACATAACAGGAGAACGATTTGACGATCTTTTCAAGAGATATAGAAATATGGGTACAGCAACTCTTTGGGGTACTGAAACGGAAATCGGGATTCAACCTCATTCTGACTGGAATATAAATGCAGGAATTTCCTATATCATCGGATATCATCAGGAACTGGAGGAACCTTTACCGATGATTCCACCCTTTAAAGGGTCGATTTCATTACAGCGTTCTGGAGAATGGATCGACCTGGAAGCACGGATGAATTGGGCTGCTGCTCAAAACCGGATTGCATCAGAAAACAGCTTTGAAAACAAAACACCTGGCTACCTGTTAGCTGACCTGTTTTCGCGTTTTAAGCTGACTGAATCGATACAGATTCAGGCAGGAGTAGAGAACTTGTTTAACAGATACTACGTTGACCATTTGAGTGTAAACTCCCTTCCGGGACCCGGAAGAAATGTTCATGTGTCAATGAAAGTTCAATTCTGATCTGTATCCGTATAACGGAATCTCAGGCTTGATTGCTTCTAAACAGTTTTAGTTAAACTTATGATACTATCACCGGATTCTATGTCTTCGGTAAGCTCCAGTAATGTTTTTGTTTCAAAAAGATGTTGGATCCGGTTTCTAACCACTTTATAGTCATGATGAATCGGACAGGGATGATCATCGTCACAGTCTTTAAATCCTATTCCACACTGGTTGAATATATCAAGCCCGTCAATTGCATTAATAATCTGAACAAGTGTGATTTGATCTGACGGACGGCTCAGCCGGAATCCACCGGTTGGGCCTTTCATGGATTGGAGTAGCTGATTTTTCACAAGCTGCTGGAGAATTTTGCTAAGGAAATGTTTGGGTATATCCAGTTCAGTGGCAATTTGAGTTAAATCAACATTTTTACCGCCCGTTGATTTTAAGGCGATGTAAATCATTGCCTGGAGTCCATAATGACATGATTTTGAGAACATAGTAATCGTTTAAACGTGATAGTTTAGTTTTAAAATAAGATTGAATGACAGAGATCTGCAATTGGGAATAGCGACAAAATAATATTTTTACACCTGAATATCTAAAAAATAGAACATATTTAAAGGAAGCCGGGTGAGAAAATTGGCTATAACCAAGTGTCATAATCAGTTAATAAGCATAGTGAAAATGTCTATATAGACATTTTGGTCATGGCAAAGAAATCCCCCTTTTGAAGGGGGAAGGGGGATGGCCTGTTAACGAGTATGGAGGAACTAAACGAACTTATTGGTTACGACACTATTCATTCTGTTCTCTATATCCAGGATTTCAATAGGCACATCTGTCAGGTTTTCGGTGCCATTATCCGTAATAATGAGATTATCTTCAAGCCGAACGCCCCCAAAATCAAAAAATTTACGAATCTTATCCTGATTGAGAAATTTGGATTTATTTTCATCCTCAAATGCAGGATTGAGCAGTGCCGGAATAAAATAGATACCTGGTTCAATCGTAATGACCATACCCGGGAGTAATTCACGTCGGGCCCTGAGAAACCGCAAGCCGGGCCTGTCGATGCGGTCAACGCCTTTGGGATATCCACCTACATCATGAGTATCCAACCCAAGAAAGTGACCTATACCATGTGGGAAAAAGAGTGCAAAGATATCATTATCCATCATTTCTTCAATTTCACCGTTGATCAGTTTAAGATCTTTTAAACCTTTAAGAATGATTTTTGCAGCCAGCATGTGAAGATCCTCCATTTTAACACCAGGCCCGGCTGCCTTAATTGCAGAACTGTGTGCATTGAGTACAATCTGGTATATCGATGCCTGATCCCCGGAAAATTTCCCATTTACCGGGTAGGTGCGGGTAAAATCAGATGCATAACCATTGAGCTCATAGCCGGCATCAATCAGGAACAGGTCACCATCCTGCATTTTCCTGTTATTATCTGTGTAATGCAGAATAGCACTGTTTGGCCCGCTTGCATGAATTCCATTATAGGCATCAATTAGAAGCCCATGCCTGATCTGGTGATAGTCGAAAACAGCCTTGATCTCATACTCATATATACCCGGTTTCAGAGCTTCCAGAACCTTCCTGTGAGCGATATTATTAATTCGGGAAGCTTCTCTCATCTGGTCGAGTTCCCAATCGGTTTTAATGCTCCTGCAGTAGGTGATCGCCTCAGCAAGTGATTCGGTATCTACCTTGATTGACCGGTCAAGGTCTTCAAGATATTCAGCCTGTTCTTCATTTACGCAATAAACAACTTCAGGGTTGAGATCATTAATCACATTGAGTAAATCGTTGTCATAGTGCAGGCGATCGGGTTGATATTGATCTTCAATTGCTTTTCGAGATTTAATTCTTCCATGCCATACAGCATATTGTGCATCTCTTTTCGGGGTAAAGAGATGATAATCAAATGAATTCAGGTCAAGTATAAGATGATAATCAGGTTCATTAATTCCGCTCAGGTACAGAAAGTTGGATTCCTGTCTGAATGGGAACTCATAATCGGTTTGATAACGATACATGAGTTCTGCTCCTTTCAGATAGATGATCCCTTTTTGATTTTCTTCGAAGAGTCCAAGTAATTTTTTCCGGTGTAAGCTGGCTGACATAAAATGAATGAATTATTTAAATATAAGTATACAATTTAGCAGAACTGAGATGAAAGGAAAAGAACAGGTTAAAGAAGAATACAGTTCTGTGTTTAAAACCGGGAAAAACTCCTGAAATCAAATGGATTTCATAAAAAAGGAGTTTAGAAATCCGGGAATATTTGCTAAATGCTCTGTCTTAAAATGAGGAAATCGGAATGGTATGATTTTCCGAAGATCAAAAAACCGTTTTCCGGTGCTTGTGATCAATTGACTGTTATCATGTTTGCCGGAAAGTGATTTATTGAGATTGGAAATCAATAATGCACGATTATTCCCGTCACGATTCAAGATTGCGATAAAGTATGTATTTTTATCCGAACCAGCGATGAAACTCATTGCTATTCGGTTTGCAGAATCAAGATTGATGAGGCGATAGTACTGTTGAAAGCTGAATTCAGGAATTTCATGTTGTATATGAAGAAAACGGTTTTGCCAACCAAGATCGTCAGACCAAAAGAGTTTCAATAATCCGGCAAGATCAGACAGGGTTTTGTCATCAATTTTGTTCCCCAAAAAGCCGCGTTTTTGCCAATAATCAGGTTCTTTCCTTATGGAATCGATCGTCTGTGACTGAATCAGAGGCGGTTTATTCAGAGTTTTAAACGAATTTTGATCCTTTTTAAACCAGTAATCTTCAATTCCATTAGTAATACACATCAAATCAGCCTGTATACTGTGATTATATCTTGCTGTCTGATCGGCTGTTTTATTGGTGATAGAAACTGACTCCGATTTACACTCTATGAGTATAGAGGGTTTCATTTTTTTGTCATAGCAGATAAGATCGGCTCTGAGATGTGATTCGCGGTTCTGTATGGAAACAGCAGATTCTGCTGCTATTCTTGTAGATGGCCAGCCACATTCCAGTGTCAAATAATCGATATAACGGAGACGAACCCGTTCTTCCGGGCGGTTGGCGAGTGGTTTTCGTTCAATCGGATTCCATAAAACTCTTTTCCCGTCCTGGTAAACTACAAAGGGGAAATGGTTGAGTGCACCGCTCTTCATATCTTGACAGGTGTCCGTAGTATGAAATGATTGATTTCGTTTATATAAAATTCAGACATTAAAATATCGTGGCAACACTGACAGTACGATAACATCTCACAGGTTGCCCTGAAAGTAAAAGAATTTCTCCCAAAAAGGTCGCACGACTTTATAGGGTTTGTATCATCCGATGATTTCTTTCCAGCCCGGACGGAATTCATTTTTTCGCCGATTAAGCCATTCATTGGCATCATCGAGGTTTGTAAACCTCATATTTTCAGCATCATATTCCAGTTTTTGATGCCGGTCGCTGAACTTGACTGCCACATTGCCGACAAGCATCATCTCTGTAAGTGCGGCTGCATATTCGAAATTGGACGAAGCTTCACCACCGTTTTTGATAGCATTTACCCATTCTGCATGAATTCCCGGTGATTCAGGAATCGTTCTGTCAGGTTCTCCAATTCTATTGATATCCGATTCTGGTATAAATCTGGGATTATCACCATAAACGTCAGCCATAAGGGTTCCGTCAGTTCCATAAAATATCATGCCGCCTCCACTTGATCCAAGTTGCCGGCCTTCTTCAATATTATCAGGTCGTGGTGGCAGCAGTCCACCGTCGTACCAGGTCAATCGAACAGGCGGACGGCCATTTTTTGCCGGAAATTCGTAATGGACTGTGGACCCTTTCGGAAAAGCAGCTTCATTAAACGGTGTTGAGCTGGCCTGTATTTTATCAGGTTGTCCGAGGTCGAGTGCCCAGAAAGGCTGATCGATGATATGCGCTCCCATATCACCAAGTGCACCTGCACCAAAATCCCACCATCCGCGCCAGCGAAACGGAGCATATGCAGGATGATAGTGACGGAAGGGTGAAGGACCGATCCAGAGATCCCAATTCAATGTTCCCGGAACGGAGGGTATTTCAGATGGATGTTGCAGAGTGCCGCCTTGTGGCCAGTAACCCATTGGCCGATTCGTCCAGGTGTCTACTTTGGTCACTTCACCGATTGCACCTTGCCGGATCCAGTCAACTATTTTATGTGTGCCTTCTCTTGCATGTCCCTGGTTCCCCATCTGAGTTTTTACTCCGGTTTCCCGGGCAACCTGGGCCATTCTTCTTGCTTCATAAATGGTTCGGGTCAAAGGTTTTTCAACATAAACATGTTTTCCGGCCTGCATGGCATAAATACCGATGGCTCCATGAGTATTGTCGGGTGTTGATACGACTACGGCATCAATTTCGGGTTCATTGTCAATCATCTGTCTGAAATCCACATATTTTTTTGCACCCGGGTAGTCCATAAAAACCGGACCTGAATATCCGTGGTCAACATCACAAAGAGCGTAGATATTTTCGCCAAGTTCAGAAAGGTTTCGTGTATTATTTCTGCCCATTCCCCCGATTCCTACGGATGCAATGTTCAGGCGGTCACTGGGGGCCTTGTAGCCCGTTCCTCCCAGAACATGGCGTGGGACGATCATAATACCGGCTGATGCAGCAGCAGCCTGGCCGATGAACTTTTTTCTGGATATCAAAGAGTTTTCTGCGGGTTTACTGGAATTCTTGTTTTCAGACATAAATTTCCTCTTTTCCGTTTAATGAGTCATAGGATCATAGCTCATAAAAAGATAGCGGGTTGAAAGATAAATTCAACTTAAAAAAGTGAAAATAAGAAAGG